>JAFWJY010000243.1 GCA_017514525.1 Solobacterium sp.
AGTTTAGCAGTGTCACCTTCTTCAGCTCAAGTTCAGGTCCCTGAATCCCAATGCGATAGCCATCTTCAGCCTTTTCGCATACAACCGGAACTGTAAGTTCCTGGCCATCACGCACAACTGTTACATCGATCGTTTCACTCTGCAGATCATAGAAGAACATCTGCAGATCCTGAAAGGTCTTGGGATCCGATTCACGATCTCCCTGAGCCAGATGAATGATCAGATCGCCATCCTGCAGTCCTGCCTTTTCAGCCGGACTGTTTTCCATCACTTTGACAATCCTTGCTTCCGGTGATTCCGGATACACGCCGCTGCGCAGATAGATCATGGACAGAATCACAAAGCACAGCATGAAGTTCATGAATACCCCTGCCAGCATGATAATAATCTTCTGCCAGGCAGGTTTGTTGTAGAGTCTGCGATCCTGGGGCACTTCAATTTCCGGATGCACATCCTCATCATTCTCACCAGCCATGGAAACATAGCCGCCCATCGGGATTGCCCGAATGGAATAACAGGTTTCTTTTCCCTGTTTCTTGAACAGTGCCGGTCCCATACCAAAGCTGTATTCATAGACATAGACATTGAAGAGCTTGGCAGCCAACAGATGTCCAGCCTCATGAATACAGATAATTACAGATAATAAAATCAGAAAATAAATAATCGTCATTAATTCAGCTTCCTTACATGTTCGCGTGCATAACCATCACCCCAGGCATTGGCCCGGATCAGATCATCCACGCTGTTCAGTTCTTCAAACGGTGCCTCATTCACTGCACCGATCACGATCGTTTCAATCATCGGGAATGGAATCTCATGATTGCGGAATGCGGCATTGGCCACTTCATTCGCCGCGTTCATAACCGCGCTGAGGTTTCCGCCCTTCCTGCCCGCCTCATACGCAAGTCCCAGCAGCGGAAAGCGCTCGAGATCCGGTTCACTGAAATGCAGGGTTCCTACTTTGGCAAGGTCCAGCGGAGGTTCATCCAGAGGAAGGCGGTTCGGCCAGGACAAGGCATACTGAATCGGCAAACGCATGTCCGGTGAGCCAAGCTGCGCCATAACGCTTTGATCCACATATTCCACCATGGAATGCACAATAGATTCCGGATGCATTAATACATCAATCTTCTCAAACGGGACATTGAACAGCCAATGCGCTTCCGTCACTTCAAACCCCTTGTTCATCATGGTCGCACTGTCGATCGTAATCTTCGCACCCATCGACCAGTTGGGATGGGCCAGAGCCTCTTCAACAGTGACGGATTGAAGCTCATCTCTCGTCTTATTGCGAAAGCTTCCGCCGCTGGCTGTAATAATTAAGCGTTTTAACTGCCGCATGCGGTTTCCCTGCAGACATTGAAAGATTGCGCTGTGCTCACTGTCAATCGGCACGAGACTCTTGCCATGCAGTGCCAGAGCACGGTTGATCAGTTCTCCACCGCACACCAGCGTTTCCTTGTTGGCAAGCGCCACTTCATGGTCACTTTCAATTGCGGCAAGCGTTGGCGCAAAGCCTGCGAAGCCTACCAGGGCATTGACCAGCACATCATAATCCCCGCGCGCCAGTTCCAATAACCCCTCTTCACCGCAAAGTACCGTTTTATCTGGATATTCCTTTGCCAGCAGTTCGGCATCTTCTTCCCGTTCTACCGCAAAGACCGGAAGATCAAACTGTTTCAGAATATTGCGTGCTGCATCTATATTTTTGCCGACTCCGAACGACACCAGTTCAAACAGATCCGGATGCTGGGTTATTACATTGATCGTCTGTCTGCCAATACTGCCGCTGGCTCCTAACAATGCGATTCGCTTTTTCATCACGCAATCCCCCAGATGATCATCAGGAAATTAAACGCCATCAGACAGAAGAGAAGCGAATCAATGCGGTCAAGAATACCACCGTGCTCCGGGAAAACAGAGCCGAAGTCTTTCATACCCCATCTGCGCTTGATGGCAGAGAACGAAAGGTCTCCAATTTCTGCCACTGCCGGCAGGATCAGTCCGCCAATCACTGCCAGATCATTTGGGATGGTTTCAGACACGAAAATACCGAATAGAATTGAAACCATAGCAGCGACAAGATATCCACCAATGGCGCCCTCCCAGGTCTTATTTGGGGAGATGCGCGGTATCATTTTGTGTTTGCCAAAGAAGTTGCCAAAGAAATAGGCAGCGGTATCACATACATAGCAGGCCAGTGCTACAAATAATGCGCCTGCCCCTTTCATGCCTGCCGCGTAAATACGCAGAATGCCAAATACCGCAAACGACATGACCATAGACATAGTGAAGGTGTAAACAACCTGATCGGAAGTTAATGTCTCATCAAACATCATGATGATAAAGAGCAGAATCAGCCACACGCCCATATATACCACCAGCATGCGTTCACTGGACTGACTCATGACAAATACAGCAATCGCAATGAGAATCGTCATCGGCCAGTTTGCCTTGGATTCATCTTTCAGCCCTGCAATTTCATACGAAGCCAGAATCACTACGATGCCAATCAGTATGTAAAGCGGAATGCCGCCGGCAATAAAAATCGGAAGGGCGACGGCTGTAAGTCCAGCACCCATCAGAATTTTTGTGATCATTTTTTTACTCATCCTTCACACCTCCGAACCGGCGATCCCGTTTTCCAAACTGGCTGATACAGCGTTTCAGCACCTCTGGTGTGAATTCCGGCCAGGCTTCCGGCACAAATTCCAGTTCAGCATATGCAATCTGCCAGAGCAGATAATTCGAAATACGGAGTTCTCCGCTTGTACGAATCATCAGATCTACATTCGGCATATCCTTCGTCATCAGATACTGCTCAAATTCTTCATTTGAAATATCAAGCGATGCTTTCCCATCACGTACATCTCTGGCATACTGTTCCGCCGCAAGCACGATTTCCCGCTGACTGCCGTAGTTCATCGCAAGCGTAAGATTCAATCCGGTATTATTCTTTGAAAGCTCTACAGCCTCCTCCAGAACCTGTTTGGTTCCCTTTGGCAGCTGATCCAGCTCCCCAAGCATCCGCATCCGATACCCGCAATCAATGAATTCCTTCATGTATTTTCCAAAGAAAACCTTTGGAAGCTTCATCAGATAATTCACTTCTGTTTCACTGCGCTTCCAGTTTTCCGTAGAAAACGCATAGAGCGTCAGATATTCAATTCCAAGCTCACTTGCGGCGATTGCGATTGTTCTGACATTATCTGCACCGGCAAGATGTCCTGCTGTTCGAGGTTTGCCCTGAGCCTTAGCCCAGCGGCCGTTTCCATCCATGATAATAGCCACATGGCGGCATGATTTTGTTTGTTCACTCATGCCAAAATTATAGCATTCTTCGAATGTCTCCGAACAACAACAGATGCCAGAGGAAAACCGGCTTTCGCCGGTCCCTTTTGTCATTATTCAACTTTTGTGAATGAGTCTTTGGTAAGACCGCAGATCGGGCACATCCAATCGTCCGGAATGTCTTCGAATGCAGTTCCTGGAGCGATTCCGCTGTCCGGATCTCCGACTGCCGGATCGTAAACATATCCGCATGGGCATTCATACTTATCCATTCAAAATATCCTCCTACCTAATTAGAGAATAACGGAATTTAGCGTTTCCAACAAGCAATTTACTCATTGTCAGAACTCAGAATGGTTCAAATAAATGATTTTATCACTCAGGATGTTCGCTTCCGTTTCATCATGCGTCACAAAGATCATAGTCATGCCCATTTTCTTCTGAATCCGCTTCATCTCTTCCATCAGTTCTTCTTTCAGCTGCTGATCCAGACTGCTGAAGGGTTCATCCAGTAACAATATTTCCGGTTTTCGAACGATTGCTCTGGCAATATCGGCACGCTGTGCCTGCCCGCCGGACAACGTTCCTGGATATTTGTCCAGCTGATCCTCAATCTTCAGCAAACGTGCAGCGTCCATTACCATTTGATCCGCCTCTGCATTGTTATAGCCAAGCTTATGCAATCCATAGCCAATGGAATGGCGTACCTTGGTATGCGGGAATAACGCCGGGCTTTGAAATACCATAGCCAGATGCCGTTCCGATGGTTTGAAATTTGTGATATTCGCTCCCTCAAGAAGAACAGTTCCCTGGTCTGGCTGAATCAGGCCTGCCAGAATCCGCAGGATCGTCGTTTTCCCGGACCCGCTTGGTCCCATCAGACAGAGGGTTTCCCCTTTTTCACAGGAAAACGAAACATCCTTTAATACGGGTGTTCCTTTGAACGAATGGGAAAGATGTTGTGCTTCCAGATAGCTCATACCTTAAGCATCATAGCACGCAAATAATCCTTTTGCGCGTGTCTTGATGTAAGGAATCAATCGTGATTAAATCTTATACGTGATTGAAGATACCATAACGATAAAAGTGATCCAGGATGCCCAGCAGAAAGACCGGAGTGCATTGGAAGAGCTTATTCGTTCCTATCAGCCGGTGCTTTACTATATCGCCGCCTGCCACTTAAAATCCGAAGAACATATACAGGCTACAGTACGTAAATGCCTTTCCAATCTTTTATATCTGCTTAATGAAACCGAAGATCTTTCGACATATGCAGAAAAAGCCATGACGATGGTGATTCGCATCTGTCTCAACGCGGCCTTAAGTGAAGAAAAAGACCATCTGTCGTTTCTGAGTAATACCGCAAGCGCAGAAGAACAAAATGCGGTCTATACCGCTGCGGATGAAACACCGGTTCTGATTTTTGAAACCGAAAAACAGGCCATGCGCCATCTGGTTTCCCTGCTGCAGCAGCTCCCAGATGAGCAGCGCATGGTGTTTGTCACACGTTATCTCGATCGATATTCCTTTGACATCATCTCCAAGCGGATCCATGTTGACCAGGAATTATTGAAAAAAAGAGCTCAGCTGGCCAAGCAAAAGCTCAGTGCTGTTTCCGGATTATCCATTCCACAGCTGTTTGGACTGGTGAAGCTTGCGGAAACAAACAAGTATCTGGTGCTGGATGATGAATCAGCATTATCCGTTTCTCAGGCAGCACCGGAATTACCAGCCGTTTCAACAGACAATGCCGCTTCAGCACCTTCCGCATCACTTCCGGTGAAATGGAAGAAGCTTCTTTATCCAGCAGGCATTGTTGCGGCTGCGGCAGGCTGTGTGTTTC
>JAFWJY010000244.1 GCA_017514525.1 Solobacterium sp.
ATTCAGCAAATCCTGTTTTATCAGCTCCTGCATGGAATCCGGGTAAACATCCAAGACATCTTTTCCAAAGCGTTTATGAAATATTCTGCGGTCAATACCCTCGCGCAAGCGGAGTCCCATCATCACCGTTTCAAACATCTGTTCTTCCAGAGTTAACGATGTGTAAACTTTTTCCAGAGGATTTTTCAGGTATTGATTCAGCGAAGCTGCATGTTCATAGCGACCCGTTTCATCCTTTCCCCAGGCACCATAACCAATGCCATAGAAATCTTCATACTCCCAGACACGTGTGTTATGAATCGATTCTTTACCATATAATGCGAAATTGGAAATCTCATAATGGTGGTAGCCGTGGTCCTTCAGATAAGTGCAGAGCCATTCATACATGTCTGCTTCCGTATCTTCATCCAGATGCTGAACACCCTGTTTTCCAAACACACTGTTTTCTTCAATCGTCAGGGAATACAGTGACAGATGAGACGGATGTAAAGAAAGCGCCTGGTCCGTGCTTTGTTTCAGAATCTCCATGGTCTGATCTGGCAGTGAATACATCAGATCCAGCGAAATGTTGGATATCCCACACGCCCGAATTTGGTGAACCAATCGTTTTACATCATCAAAGGTATGATGCCGGTTCAGTTTTTTCAAAAGTGCTTCATCCCCGCTCTGCAAGCCGATACTGACGCGGTTAACGCCATGCCTGCAGAGGATGTTCAGCTTGTCTTCCGACACGGTTTCCGGGTTCAGTTCAACGGTAAATTCGAGAATTTCATTTTTGTATGGATCCAGAAGTGTTAACAGCCGGTCCAGCTGAATTTCACTTAAACAGGATGGCGTGCCTCCACCAATATAGATCGTGTCCAGAGAAGTATTGATTTTGGTATTCTTCAGTTCTTCTTCCAGTGCATCCAGCCATTGATCTGCGGTATCACTGCGGTACATCTGCCGTTTGAAATCACAGTAATAACAAATAGAAGCACAAAAAGGCACATGGAGATAGAGGGACCTAGCGGCGGTCATTATCATCCATGGAAAGAACAGACATGAATGCCTCCTGCGGAATCACGACGGAGCCTACCGCCTTCATCCGTTTCTTTCCTTCCTTCTGCTTTTCCAGCAGCTTCCGTTTCCGGGAGATATCACCGCCATAGCATTTTGCCAGGACGTTCTTGCGAAGCGATTTGATATTGGTACGGGCAATGACTTTTCCGCCGATTGCGGCCTGTACCGGAATTTCAAACTGCTGACGGGGAATCAGTTCCTTGAGACGAATCGTAATACCCGACCCACGCTGATAGGCTTCAGAGCGATGAATAATAACAGAGAGCGCATCTACTGTTTCCCCATTCAAAAGGATATCCATACGCACAAGATCTTCTTTGCGATAGCCGATCAGTTCATAATCCAGACTCGCATATCCCTTGGAACAGCTCTTCAGCCGGTCGAAGAAATCATAAATGATTTCAGATAACGGGAGTTCATAGGTCAGTACATTCCGGCCAGTATCGATGACATCCATACCGATATAAATACCGCGCTTGTTCTGGCACAGCTCCATAACCGGTCCGATATAAGCATCATTCGTCATGATTTCCGCTTTGACGTATGGTTCTTCAATACGATCTATTCTAGAGGCTTCCGGCATCTTTGCCGGGTTGTCAATTTCCATCATCGATCCGTCTGTCAGATAAACATGATAAATAACAGAGGGTGCTGTACAGATCAGATCAAGATCATATTCCCGTTCAAGACGTTCCTGAATGACATCCATATGCAATAGTCCAAGGAAACCGCAGCGGAAGCCAAACCCAAGTGCCTGTGAAGTTTCCGGTTCATACTGCAGGCTGGCATCATTCAGTTTCAGTTTGTCCAGCGCTTCGTGGAGATCTTCGTATTTAGCGGCATCGCTTGGATAAAGACCGCAGTATACCATTGGATTCATCTTGCGATAACCTTCCAACGGTTCATCCGCAGGATTGCCGGCATTTGTGACAGTATCACCGACACGTACATCCTGAATCGACTTGATGGAAGCCGCAAACCAGCCAACATCACCGCAGCCAAGTGTTTTCAATGGTACTTCCTTCGGATTGCGGATACCCGCTTCAATCACATCGTAGGTTGCGCCAGTCGACATAAAACGAATCTTATCCCCAACTGAAAGCGTTCCATCCATAACTCGTATTAACGCTATAACACCACGGTAGCTGTCATAGAAACTGTCAAAAACAAGTGCTTTGAGTGGTTTCTTGGCATCTCCCTTCGGTGCTGGCACTTTATGTACAATCTGTTCCAGCACTTCTTTCACATTTAAACCGGTGCGCGCTGAAATCATTGGCGCATCTGAACAGTCCAGGCCAATGATGTTTTCGATTTCCTTCTTTGCCTCTTCCGGCATGGCGTTATTCATATCAATCTTGTTGATAACCGGAATGATCTCAAGATCGTTATCCAGCGCCAGATAAGTATTTGCCAGTGTCTGCGCCTGTACACCCTGGGTTGCGTCAACAACCAGCACTGCCCCTTCACAGGCAGCCAGTGAACGTGATACCTCATAAGTAAAGTCCACATGCCCAGGAGTATCGATCAGATTGAAGAGATAATCTTCTCCATCATCCGCGTGGTATTTTAACTGGACCGCATTGAGCTTGATCGTAATGCCACGTTCCCGTTCCAGTTCCATTTCATCCAACAGCTGTGACTTCATATCACGCTCTTTCACAGTTTCTGTCAGTTCCAGAATACGGTCTGCCAGCGTGGATTTCCCATGGTCAATATGGGCAATGATACAGAAATTCCGAATATGATTCTGATCCATAGTTACCTCTTTCAGTCAAACCGCTTTCCAATGAGATTACGACCGCTGCCGTTATAAAAAGCATCTGCAGTCATGCGTGATTTGCCTTCCATCTGCAATTCATATACCAGCAGAATGCCACCTTCTGCGGCAATCCGCATGGCATGATCCGCAAAGCCGAGAATGGTACCGGCAGGCTGTTCCTGATTTGTTTCAAGCTTGCGTACACGGGCAAACTTTACCCGTTTGCCTTCCAGTAAGCCATAACCCATCGGCTCATCCAACAGACCACGAAGATGGTTATACAGCTGAGGAAGCGGCTCATTTTGAAAATGTACCTGTTCCTCTTCCCGCTTGATATTCGGTGCGATCACGACGTTTGATTCATCCTGTACTTCTCCCGGCAGTTCTCCCTTCAGATAGCTCGGAAGGTATTCTCTGATCAACTGACGAGCAGGCTCCTCCAGCTGATCAAACAGCTCAGAAGCAGTTTCATCTTCCCCAATCGTTGCCGGAATGCGTGCATATACCCGGCCGCTGTCCATGCGTTCAGCCATTTCCATCAGACAGACTTCCGTTGACGTATCTCCATTCATGACTGCCCGCTGGATCGGAGCGCCACCGCGATATTTTGGCAATGGGCTGGGATGAATATTCAGACAGCCATATTCAGGTGCATTCAGAATCGAAACCGGTATCAGCTGTCCATAGGCACAGGTAACAATCAGGTCCGGCTTGAGGTTTAAAACGGTTTCTGCCTCCGCGGAAAGTTTAACTGGCTGATAAACCGGGATTCCATGTTCTTTAGCGAATTGTTTTACCGGAGGCTCCTGAAGCGTGTGTTTACGGCCGACCGGTTTGTCAGGCTGGCATACTGCCGCAATGACCTGATAACCTTCTTCCAGAAGCGTTGAAAAAACGGCTGTGGAAAACGATGTAGTACCGAAAAACACGACGTTGATAGATTCCATAGAAACCTCCATTTACCGCGACAATTATAGCTGAAACGCGTTGCATTTTGAAATACCCTTTGTTATAATCCATATGTTTGAACTGCAAAGGAGGTTTTCCATGGCAAATATCAAGTCTCAGAAGAAGCGCGCTTTGACCAATGCGAAGGCTCAGGAAAACAACATGGCTAAGAGAACTGTTGTTAAGAGCGCTATCAAAAATGTTCTGAAGGCAGTTGAGGCGAAGGATGCAGATGCGGCAAAGGCAGCTTATGATAAGGCAAACTCCGTTCTTGATAAAGCAGTATCCACTGGCATCAAGACCGGCAACTACGCTGCTCGTCAGAAGTCCCGTCTTGCAAAAGCTGTTAATTCCATTAACGGTTAATTTCAAAAAGAAAATTCATGGGTCACATGAATTTTTTTATTTGCCAAAATGTCGTGCAATGAATCTTCTTCTCCTCCTCCTGAACCCGATGAGAATCCTAATTGTTACCAATATTTGGGAATTACCTGGTACAAGTAAACCATATCACTTCAAACTATCTGCTTTGGAATACAGATAAATTGAATAAGTATGATTGTGACATGATGATTCGAATCATTGATTCTTTCTGGCTCTGTCATAACCATGAAATGATTGTCGTTCCATTCAGATTCAAGCACACGCTAGAGTAGCGCTGTTTAAGTACGATTTGATCTCGGCTTCGGAGCGCCCTGATTCTTTGAGCATCTTTATCAAAAGCTTTTTCTCACGATTATGTTCTTTACGTTCAGCTGTTAGCTCAGCTCTCA
>JAFWJY010000245.1 GCA_017514525.1 Solobacterium sp.
CAGTTTCGAGAGTCACGATCCGACAGGCAATGGAAGCGCTGCTGCGAGATGGCTATATCTCCCGGCGGAGAGGCAGCGGTACAATTGTCCTGCCAAGCAAACGGAATGCCTCTACAACGTTCCGGACAACGCTTCTGGGTGAAGAACACAATGACCGGAAAGATCGTCGTGTAATCGCAGTTTCTTATGAAAAAGCCCCTGAGAAGGCACGGAATTTCTTTCAGATTCCAGCCAATCAGCCGGTGCTTCGTGTTGAACGAAGATCTTATATCGACAATAAGCCAATTGCGAACTTTGTGGTATATCTGAATCCGATGGCAGCGGTTGAAGATACGGCGGATTTTGGACATTCACTGTATGGTGTACTGGAACAGGCAGGCTATCCGATTACAGAGATTGAGGAACGATTCACTGCGGCTCTCTCAACACCTCCGGAAGAAAAGATCTTCAAGCTGCAGAAAAATACAGCCATTTTTCATCGGGAACGCTACGGGTACAGCGGAACGCATCCGATAGAATATTCGCTTGCGCAGTACAACGCGGCAGACTATGAAATCACAATTTCGCAGAAGCGCTGAGAAGACCGGATTAGCAGGTTGAAACGCTGGTACTGCCGGCTGCCAGCCATGCCTGTGGCTGGTTGTTACTTTCCTGCATAATTGGTAGAATACGTACTTAAAGGGGAGAGTTTTTACAATGTTTGAACTAATGAATTCACAGGGCTTCTTTATAGTCCTCTGCGTAGGATTTGGGGCCTATGCGATTTACTATCTTTACAGTGCTGCTAAATTCGCCATTGGCTATATCAAGGCAAGAAAAAAATATTACGAAAAATACGGCAAGGACTCTGCTAGGCAGGTCAATCAGTTCTGGGGCTGGGCTATTCTGTTTGCCGCCTTCTGCATTTTCTGCTTTTATTCCGCATTCCATGTCGATCCGAACATGGAACAGCTGCAGTGGTTCCGCATGGCGTATCTGATCGTTGGTCTCATTCTGTTTGGACAGATGGTCGTCGCCATCGTCAAGCGCAGTGCTTTAGTTGGACCGGAAGCAATCGTCATTGAAAGCGCAGTGATTCCCTGGAAGAGCATTATCTCCATGGATCCGAAAAAACGTGGGGTTCAGCGTGTCGTAGATATTGTCACAACACAGGGAACATATGTCGTTTCCAGAGAAATGGGCCTCTTACTGCATGATGAATATGAGACTTGGAAGAAAGCTCGCAAAGAGAAAAAGGAAAAGAAGGGGAAAAAGTAAGCATGTCTGAAAGCAAAAAGCGTGTCAGCGGCAGACAGACTGCCGGACAGGCTGTTATACAATATCTGAAGCGGGCCGGGGCACTGGATGCAGAACATGCCATTGGGTATGATCAGCTGAAAAACATCAAGCTTACCACCCAGGTGCTGGCATATACCATTGCCAATATGATGGAAGAAAAGGTAATCGTTCGTACGGAAGATGAACGTTATTACTTTAATGAAAAGGCATGGGCAAAACTGGAAGGCAAGGTTTTAGGCGCTTATTCCTTCCTGTTCATCATTCCATTGCTGGCGGCATTGGTTTTCTGGCTGCTGTCGAAATATATTTGAAAAAAGTAAGTGCAATTCTGGTTACTTTTTGGTTGTCATTGGAATCGATTACGAATAAAATTAGAGTTAGTTATGGGAAGCAATTCAGTAAATAAGAAACAGCTTCCAAAGGAGAGAAAATGAAATATGTTGTAATGGTCAGTCACGGTGAGTTTGCGCCGGGACTGCGGACGGCTGTCTTCATGATGACAGGACCGAAGGACGAAGTTCTTTGCACAAATCTGCGCGAAGATATGAGTGCTGATCAGTTCCAGGAAAACTTCCGCAAGCTGGTTGAACCGATCACCGCAGATGACCAGGTTATTCTTCTCTGCGACATTCTCAGCGGCAGCCCGATGACAAAGTCTCTGGAAGTTCTGTCTGAGAAAGGTCTGCTTGAACGTTCCATCGTTCTGACTGGTATGAATATGCCGATGGCTATGACTGCAGTCATTATGAAGGACAACATGGATGACATGGAAATGCTTAAAGAGACAATCCTGTCCGAAGCAAAGAATGCCATCGAAGAGTTCAAGACCGTTGCTGAAGAAGACAACGAAGACGACATCTGATTAAGTTTGGAAGTAACACATTAGTGTAATCATAGTAAGGAGGATAATACTAAAGTTATGATCACATTTATGCGTGTTGATGACCGTATCATTCACGGTCAGATTATCACTCGCTGGTCCAAGGAATATCCTTGCGACGGCATTATTGCAGTAAACGACAAAGCTGCAACAACTCCGGTTCTGAAGCAGAGCTTCGTAGCTTCCACCGATAAGAAGGTGTTCATCTGGACAATGGAACACTTCCTCGAGAATGCAGAAAAGGTTCTCAAGAGTGACAAGCGGTACTTCCTGATCACAAAGAACCCGATCGACATGTGCACAATTCTTGTCGACAACAATTTCGTTCCAAGCGATGTTAAAGAGCTCATCGTTGGTCCGTGCAACGATCGTCCGGGAACTGTAAAGCTTGGCAACAACCAGTCCATCACACAGGAAGAAGCTGACGCTTTCGAAAAGATTTACAAGAAGGGCTATACCATTACATTCGCGCTTGTCCGTGAAACCGCGATTGGGGAATGGCCGAAGTTCCGTGGTCAGTTCGGATACAACTAATAACTGACATCTGAATAATTGATCAGACATTTCTGATCACCTATCACTCGTTCGTAGCTGATTTGATTTGGGGAGAAGAACGAATCAGTTATGATACATTAAATGTCATTGAAACTGAAAGGGGTTTGGATTTATGACAATTTCTTGGTTCCAGGCTGCTCTGCTCGGTATCATGTCCATGTTTGCGGCATCTACCATCGCCTGCCTGGGTACAACAGTTGGTAACTACACTCTGAACCGTCCTCTGATCGCGTCCCTGTTCGTTGGCCTTATCATGGGCGACGTTAAGGGCTGCATTCAGATAGCGATTCCGATGCAGGTTATCTACATTGCATTAGTTACTCCCGGAGGAACAGTTGCTGCTGACCTCCGCGCCGTCTCCTACATCGGTATTCCGCTCGCTTATGTTACTGC
>JAFWJY010000246.1 GCA_017514525.1 Solobacterium sp.
CAGAGAGTTCCTTGATCTCTCCGCCATGGATCCGGACCCGGATTGCATTGCCTGCTCGACCCGATACGGAATATATACCCTTTGACCAACGTCATCTTTCCCAAGGTAGTACTTCGGGTCATATCCATGCTGTTCCAGTATCCGCTTTACTCTGCGGATGTTTGCCGGACTTGCGTCCATGTAGTCAAAAAGACCCCTGTCCAGAAGACGCCCGGCAAGATCAGCAGTAATACGGTCTTTGGAATGTGACAGCACTTCAAACGCATAATTGCACGCATATTCATCCAGTACGTAGTACTCACGCAGTGAAAGGCGCCTTCCTTCAAGCAATGGCTTGAATTCCGGAATTGATTTCGGCATCCTGCCAGCTGCCTGCAAATCTTTGAGACGGCGGAACAGATTTCTCAGCATGCACTCAAAGCTGCGTGCACCCGGGTGATAGTAAATCTGCCAGTAACTGTGATATCGCGCCATCACATAGTTTTCGATCGCATAAACACCGCTTTCCTTGACAACGACCATACCATCGCTTACCCGCATGGTTCTCAGGATCCGCTCCAGATCAAAATGTCCATAGGAAGTCCCGGTAAAATACGCGTCACGCAGCAGATAATCCATGCGGTCCGCATCCAGCTGGCCGCTTATCAGCTGTGGCAATAAGGGGTTTTTGGAGCGATGCCGGATGACATCCGCAACATCCCTTGCCATTCCTTCAGCTGCATCTTCCAGGATTGACGTAATTTCCGTGTTTTCTTCAATAATCCGGCAGGTATACACTTCATGGGATTCCCCAAGTACTTCTTCAAACGCATGGGAATACGGCCCGTGACCGACGTCATGCAGTAAACCTGCGGCCATCACCGTGAGCTTTTCCCGTTCTGTCAGAGCGGAAGCGATATCCGGCACTTCGGTAACCATGCGCCGTACAATCTCATATACACCAAGCGAATGTGAAAAACGGGTATGGTCCGCTGTATGGTAAACCATAAACGCGCCGCCCAGCTGGCGTATCCTGCGCATCCGCTGCACCCAGCTGGAATTGATCAGCTTCCAGATCAGTTCATATTCCACGCAGACACGGGAATGAACCGGGTCTCTCATTACCTTTACTTCTTCTGTCTTAGGAAACATCATTACGCACCGATTTCCTCCAGCAGCACAACGGCCTGGGCAAGGACGCCTTCACCGCGGCCGACAAAACCCATGCCTTCTCCTCGTGTTGCCTTAACGCTGATATTGGCTATATCCGTATGAAGCGCTTTGGCAAAATTCTCCCGCATTGCCTGAATATGCGGAGCCATTTTTGGCTTTTCAATCAGAATCAGACTGTCCACATTGCCAATGCGATAGCCTCTCTCCTCCATCATCCGGCCAACTTCCTGCAGGATGATCTGAGAGTTGACACCTTCCCATTTCGGATCAGTATCTGGGAACCACTTACCAAGATCTCCAAGCGCCAGTGCGCCAAGAATCGCTTCCGCGACCGCGTGGGTAAGCGCGTCCGCATCGCTGTGTCCCAGCAATCCCTTCTCATATGGGATCTCAACGCCGCCTAGAATAAGCTTTCTCCCCTCACAAAGCCGATGAATATCCATAGACTGACCGATTCGCATAGTAAGTTCTCCTGTTCTTTTTTTCTTCTCCTATCATAGCATTCCCCTTCCCAATCCACGTCACCGGAATGCCTCTTTTTGGAAATAGCGATAGAGTTGTAAACGTTTCCAATTTTAGCTAAAATAAGTGATATGAAAAAAAATATGCCTCTTCCAGCTTATGTGAAATCTACCATCCGGTCACTGAATGATGCCGGTTATGAAGCTTATGTGGTTGGCGGCGCTGTGCGCAGCTGGCTGCTGGGCACCGAAGTACACGACCACGACATCACAACCAATGCGACACCGGAAGAAATCAAAGCTGTATTCAAAGACAAAAAGATTATTGAAACCGGAATCAAACATGGAACAGTCACGATACTGGATCGGAAAAATCCGATTGAGATCACCACTTATCGCATCGAAACCGGCTATACCGATCATCGCCATCCGGATCAGGTATCCTATACCCGCTCGCTGGAAGAAGACTGCGCCCGCCGGGATTTTACGATCAATGCACTGTGTTATCACCCAAAGGAAGGCATCCGCGACTTCTATGGCGGTGTTCAGGACCTGCAGAATTTTGTGATTCGCTGTGTCGGCGATCCCTCCAAACGGTTTGAAGAAGATGCCCTGCGCATCCTGCGAGCCATCCGGTTTGCGGCGCAGCTTGGCTTTGAAATCGAAGAAAACACCCGTCAGGCTTTACTGGAACGCATGGCCACTCTTCATTATGTTTCCCAGGAACGCATTACATCAGAGCTGATCAAGACGATTGGTGCACCATATTTCAAATCGATTCTGAAAGAATACCGTCCCATCTTTACACTGCTGATTCCGGAACTGCAGGAGTTTTCAGAAAGCAAATGGGAAGGCATTCTCATGAACATCTCACGCAGTCCGAGTGATGCGGAAGTACGCATGGCATTGTTGCTGGATGGACTGAATGATGCGGCACGCAGTGATGAGATTCTGCGCCGGCTGAAATATTCCAATAATGAACGCTATATTCTTGCCAATCTGCTGGAAAACAAGAATCTTCCGCTGGAAAGCCGAATCGACATGCGCAAGGCTATGTATCACCTGCATGTGCCGGTTTCCCAGTACTTTGATTTCCGCTGTGCCAGAGACACCCGTCTTTCTCGAACAGAACTGGATGCGACCCATCAAAAAATCCTTGCGGACAAGGACTGCTATTCATTCAAGCAGCTGGAAGTCACCGGCAAGGATTTCAAGGCCATGAATCTGAAGGGCCCTCAGATTTCCGCTGCTATGAATGCATGTCTGATGGCTGTTATTGAGGAGCGTATACCGAATTCCAAGGAAGCTATTCTGGAATACCTGAAAGAAATGTACGGAGAATGAGTACAGGCCGGTTTGCCCGGCCTGTATCTTTTTCTTAAAGTTTACGGAACTGCTCAACGTCGAGCACAAATATCGTTGCGCCTCCGACCTGAACCTCAACCGGGAATGACGCATACCGGCCGATGTCATAGCTGGCTGTGGAAGGAACGATTTCTGTACGCCGCTTGGATTCACTGCCGATGATTTCAATGCAGTGCTCCACAAGTTCATCAGCAGTACCTACAATCATAGTTGTATTTCCTGCTCTCAGAAATCCACCGGTTGTCGCAAGGCGGGTAACTGAGAAATTTTCTTTCGTTAGCGCAGCGCTGACCGATGACGCATCATCGTTGGATACAATTGCCAGAATCAGTTTCATAATTGGCACCTCCATCTACCTTCAATTTAAACATACACCTCAAAAAATTCAACCGTGCCCAAGCTGTTTCCAGTTATCACCGGAGTCATAACTGTACAGCACCTCGGCGGTTCCGGTTTCCGTATTCCTGGTAATCGCATACAGTCTGTTTTCACCAGATACTTCCATTGAATAAACCGTATAGGCACGTCCGTCATAAATCATTTCACCCATTAACGACAGTTCCTTTCCCTGACGGACTTCATTCTGAATCTCTTCGTAGCTGCACAGGGTATCAAAATAATACTGCGCAAACGAGCCGACCTCACCGGAATTGAACTCCGTATATGGTGTAATATCCACAATTCCCATGTGGAATTCCGTACGCAGCCGGGCAGGTACTGCCTGAAGCCCGGTGTACATAAATCCTTCTGTATCTCCGTCCGCAAAATGCCTTACGTATTCGATTTTTCCGACTGGATCGACAGCGTCCCCATCCTCGATATAAATAAACGGAAGCGCAGATGTCTCACTGAACCAGGTCTCCGTGATTTCACCGGCATACCAGTTGTACCGGCCGACTTTCACGTCCGTATTACGCGCTGGAATCAAAAGATAGACATTGTCCGTATCTTTTCCGCGATCTCCATAAATAATGCGTTCTGAATTCACCTGTGCTCCAAGAGACAGAACCGGAATGTCAGCAGCCCGGTTCAGAATATCATCCAGGGAATTTGTCTCCGAAATCACCCCAAGCAGGCCGATCTCCAGATCCGCACCGGGATCCATTTCTGCCTGATACTGTTCCAGAGCAGCAGGATCTCCCGTACGGTTTTCAACTGCGGCAGAGGGCTCAGGTGATGGTTCCATCTCAGCAGCCGGTTTTGGAGCATTTCCACCGCACGCACATAACAGAAAAACAGACAGCGATATCATCAATGATCGTTTCATAGGAGTCCTCCAATAGGTTATTATCTTCATCATACACACACATCCGCATTAAATTCTACTGGGAAAGCATCTTGTTCTAAAAGGATTCGGAGTACCGGTCAGTGGCCCTCTTAGCACCAGTCGCACAATCGTTTTCAGGGGATATGTTCTGCATCCCTCTTTTTTGTCGGGGCAGACACAAAAGAAGCGCTTCCGAAGAAACGCCTCTCATTGAATGATATTGTGACTATCTGTTGGTTAATATGCTAGAACTGCCTCTTTCAGCGAATCAGATGCTCCATCCCGCACTGGCATTTTGCAACTGTGTCATGCGCCTGAAAAGGCTGTTCTCCTTCGCAAACAGCTCTGCTGGGGTACCTTCTTCAGCCACCTTGCCATCGGCAAGAACAATGATCTTATCAGCCGCTTCCACAGTGCGCATGATGAACCATAAAATCCGGATCCAGGAAGAATCTGTATCCGATTGCGACACCCAGAGACGCGTCATAAACCAGCTCGATCTCTCTGCATTCCTCGTCAA
>JAFWJY010000247.1 GCA_017514525.1 Solobacterium sp.
GTTTCTTTGCCTTTGCCTTCATCTAACAATCCTCCATTACTTATTTCTTACGCGGAGACAATACGACAGACATCGTGTTGCCTTCCATATTCGGCTGCTTGGAGACTTCCGCAAGATCGGAAATCTGCTCGATGAACTTGTTCATCACGGCTTCGCCGACTTCTTTTCGGGTAATCATACGGCCACGGAATCGCATATCGATTTTGACCTTCTGCCCTTCTTCCATCCACTTTCTGGCCTGTTTCAGCTTGGTTTCAAAGTCGTGCTGATCAATGACCGGGGACAGACGAAGCGGCTTGATTTCTGTCGTATGCTGCTTTTTCTTGGCTTCACGAGCTTTCTTCTGCTCGTTGAAGTGATATCTTCCGAAATCAAGAATCTTACAAACGGGCGGCTTGGCATTCGGAGCTACACAGTAAAGATCAAGTCCCTGATCCTGTGCGGTCTGAATCGCAGTTCTGCGGTCCATAACTCCCAGCTGCTCACCATTCGAGCCAATAACTAATACTTCATGAAATTTGATGTTTTCGTTAACAAGTTCTTCCGGTACATTCCGTTTCGGTTTAATATACTTCAAGCATTACCTCCTGTGTAAACAAAAGCAGGTACAGAAACCGCACCTGCCATAACGAATAAGTAAGTTTATCCGGCATGGTACCCAGGTCCCTTGGGACACTCGGGTGAGAAGCGGTGCTTCTGCTTTCCGTTTACCTTTGCTATATTAACTGTCCACCTGATGGAAGTCAATAGAAAATTCGAAAAGTTTTCCGACTCAGATTTCAAAGCCGGTCACGTTGATCTTTACGTCACTTGGCTTATATCCTGTCATGAATACGATGTTTTCATAGATCTTGGACTGTGCCAGCCCGCAGGTCTCTGAAACATTGGCGCCATAGCGGACGCGGACATCCGCTTCAATGCGAAGCTGGTTGTCTTCCACCTTCACGGAGATGTTCTTCTTCGAGAAGGAATTTGGTGTATAGATCACATTCTCGATATCTTTCATCGTGATCTCAGCAATTGCCTGAAAGACCGATTTGTTTATGGCAATCATTCCGTTGCCGACATCTTTCTGTAATACTACATAATCCATAACACTACCTCTTACGTTTTCCTATTATAGCCGTTTTAGTCCGCCTGCGCATGATTTTCACTCTCTTCGCCCCGATCCGCCGGGCCAAAGTAGCGGACAACCATCATCGTGGTATCGTCAAACTGCGGTTCGGTATCCATGAACTGGTTGATCGCGCCGCGTACGTTGTCATTGATTTCTTTCGGTGTTCCATCCGGCTTGATATTCAGTGCTTCGAGCATTCGTTCAATATCGAAACGCTCTTTCTGCGGGTTGTTGGCATCTGTCACGCCATCCGTATAAACAAACAGCGTATCGCCTGGATCCAGATGGAATTCCCCTTCCCGGAATTTGGCATTTTCCATTGCCGCTACCGGAAGACCGTGGATATCCTTGAACAGTTCAAATTTGCCGCCTTCTTTGCAGATGGCCGGGTAATCATGACCAGCATTGGAATAAACAATATTACCAGTCGAAATATCCAGAACGCCGAACCATACCGTGACAAACATCTATGCTTCATTTCCGGACATCAGATGCGCATTGACTGACTTCAGTACTTCCCCTGGGCGGCCATGAAGTTTGATCGCCTCATTCTGGATCAAGGTCTTGGCCATGGTCATAAACAGCGAAGCAGAAATTCCCTTGCCAGAAACATCCGCCATGACAAGACCAAGATGATCTTCATCAACCAGGAAGAAGTCATACAGGTCGCCACCGACCTGCAGCGCCGGAATCATAGATGCGTAGATATCAAATTCCGTACGGTCCGGGAATGCCGGGAAGTTTCGCGGCAGGATGCCTTCCTGAATGCGGGTCGCAATGGAAAGCTCGTTGTTGATGCGATCCTGCTTGCTTTGGAGTTTGGCCTGAGCTTCCGTCACTTCACGGATGCGGATCATGGTTTCGGAAATGTCGGTCTCCATGTTGACCATGGATTCCCAAAGATCCTGAATCTCATCGTTTGTATCGATCTTGAGATTGCTGAAGTAATGCGTGACATTGGTCTGCTTGACCTTATCGCGTGCTGTATATTCACGGGCAACATTTGCCATGTTATCAAGCGGCACAATCAACTCCCGTTTGAGAATTCGGGAAATCGCATGGGCACCGAAGGTAACAATCAATACCAGGAACGGAATGTAGATCTTCAGGAAGTCAAACAGCTTCTGGAAGAAATCGTTGACGCTGAAGTCAATGACACCATAGCCGATCCAGTTGCCCTGGGTATCGTACAGGTCAATGTAGTTGGTTGCGGTAAAGCCATACAGCTTTCCATAGGTGATGGTCAGTCGCCACTTGGACTCTTCAATTTTATCAATCGTATCCAGATCCTCGATCTCACCGTTCTCATTGGAAAGCCATTGACCTGGAAGATAGGCATAGTCATTCTTGTCTCCATCAATCAAGAAGACAAAACGTTCTTTCTCTTCATCCGTAAAAATGAGATAGCAGTTGACCAGTTCCTTCTCTTCCCTGCATTTGACCAGAATCCGGCGGTAGTCAAGAAACTGTTCATCAACCAACGGGACAAAAATCTGACGGTATTCATCGGTAAACTGTTTCTGCTTCAGTTCTTCCGGTGTTTTATCGTAGATTTCTTTTGTATTCTTGTACAAGTCTTCAAGATACTGCGGATCGATCAGAGATACCGCATAGGCAAGATCCAGTCTGGATTCCCGCTTGTAGTTGGTCATGATCGTATAGGCATGCATGATCAGTTCAAACGGGCTTATGATCAGCAGAAAAACAGCTGCACCAGCGACGATGGTCCAGAAGGCTTTGCTTTCCAGTGAATTTCTGCCGTGACTCTTCTTTTTCATACAAATAACTTATCGATCCTGTTTCAGTATACTGCGAACAGTGCGCAGAAACATCGAATGAATCGATTCTTCATCGGTTTTTATCTCCGAAAAACTGCTGTAGGTTCCCTCCGCTCTGGATATAACAGACCAGAACCAGTTCATCAGCTTCAGAACATACGTTTCATGAATCATATGAATACTGTTGGAAGCTGCCAGTGCCTGTGCAAATTCCGTTTCATAGAACTGACGTGCCTGCATGGCATCCTCTTTCGGCCAGTAGCCAAAGCGTTCTGAATACCATTGCGGCTGAATCAGCAGTGAATGGAATACTGAGGAAAACCGCAGGATGTCTTCATACACATTTCCGGTCTCCAGATTTGTCAGAATTACAAATACCGCATGCCATTCAAAATCTACATTCATGACCTGCAGGAAATAATCCGAGAGAATGCGAACAAATTCATTCCTTGGTTCAATGGTTCGAACCGTCTCTAATTTTACCCTAAAATCAATCGTTGAGACGGAAAGCTGGTGAAGGGTTTCCAGAAATTCCACCATTTTTACTTCCGGATGGTTGGAATACAGGAAGTAGGAAATATAAATGTACTGGGCCAGCATTTCCGAGTCATTCTTAAAACTTGTGCTGAACCCGACCGATTCCTTCATCTTTTTGATGAACAGTTCGTTCAGAGAGGAACTGACCATCGATTTGAAGGTACGCTCATCCATACCGATCTCTGCTTCTCTGGATTCCATTAACATTTCGGTATAGACCGTCTCCAGCTGATGATCCACAACATCCAGACTGTCGCGGATCGAACTCAGCATCTGTTTCATGAAACGGGCATTGCGCACCATTTCCTGATTTTTATACACCACTTCGTGTTCGATCTCACTCCAGAAACGATGAACCAGAGATTTGATCTGCAGTTCAAAGCCGATATACAGATCATTGAAACGATACTTGCCATCCACCCTGTAAATCGCAAAGCCATTGCGCTGCAGCTGCGGCTGCGGCATGCCAAGGTTCAGCAGGATATCCGGATTCTGCAGGCAGATCGCATAGCCGTCTTCATTAGGCGCACTGAAATCCCTCTGAAGCGCA
>JAFWJY010000248.1 GCA_017514525.1 Solobacterium sp.
CCTCGAAGCCGTCCACCCTCTCCTCATTCTTCTTAATGAAATCAAAGTCAGCGGAATTGTATCCCTTGGTCAGCATTTCCATGGATTTATCAAGACCTTCTTTTGCCTTGCCGACCATCTTGATCATCATGTTGCGGCACTCACCGACAGCGATCGGCGGTGTAAGCATCAGACGCTCATCAAGCTTGAATTCCTGCTCCTCATCAGTCTCTTTGACAAGCAGATGAGCTATCTTGACAAGCAGCTTGCTGAACGGGAACAAAAGAACTGTATTCGCGATGTTGAATATGGAATGAATGGCAGCAACGCCGACAATACCCACCGTGCTGTCCATAAAACTGAAATTGAATATCGCATCAACACAGTAGAAAACGATCAACCAGATGACCGTTCCCAGGACCTTGATCGTAACGTGGATCACGGTAACCCGTTTCGCATCCCTGTTAACGCCGATGGAAGAAAGAATGGCCGTCATGCATGTTCCGATATTTGCACCCATGACGAGAGGTATCGCCATGCCGTATGTCAGCTGTCCTGTCATGGAAATACTCTGCAGGATACCGATGGCAGCAGCAGAGCTCTGGATGATACCGGTAACGACCGCACCGGAGAGAACGCCTAAGAGCGGGTTTCTGAATGCCGTCATGATAGATACGAAACTCTCCATTTCCTTAAGAGGCTCCATCGATGCGGACATCATCGTCATTCCCTGCATCAGGATCGAGAATCCCAGCAGCATCGATCCGATATCCTTATGGCGCTGCTTCTTGCAAACCATAATGAGTATTACGCCGATCAAAGCAAATATGAGTGAAAACACCGACGGTTTAAGGAGTTTCAGGAATACATTGTCACCACTGTCGATGCCTGCCAAAGACAGTATCCATGCGGTAAGCGTCGTTCCGATATCGGATCCGAAGATTACGCCGACAGTCTGCGGGAGCTCCATTATGCCTGAATTGACAAATCCGACCAGCATTACCGTCATGGCCGACGAAGACTGAATGGCTATCGTTATCACAGCACCTACGGCAAGGCCCTTAAACTTGTTGTCCGTTGCCTTATTGAGCAGCTTTTCAAGTCTGCCGCCTGCCGTCTTCTTCAAAGACTCGGATAAGAGCCTCATTCCGTAAAGGAAGAATGCCAGGCCTCCGAAAAGAGTTACAAACGAGAAAACATCCATATCTTACTGACGCTCCTGATCTTGATACAAAACGAGTCGTAACTCCTGTATTTTAATATCAAAAAAGGAATATGTAAAACACCGAAATGTTACATATTTCTTTATATTGATGGCTGTCTATATGTCGGAAACAGCATGCATGTCGGGGTTATTTTCTTCCCAAGACCAAAGGCAGGAAGAGCGATACCAGGAATCCCGTAATGAAGTTGATCACCGCGCCGCACAGGACCGCTATGGCAAGATGGCCGGATATGATGCCAACTATTACAGCGCCTGCCGACGGGGTAAGTCCGAAGTAGAAGAACATCATCTGTACGATAACGGAGATGGTCTGCATCTGGTCCTTAGGCAGTGAAAGAGAGATAAGCGTTCCGGCCACGGTGGCAAAAAAGCTTATGGACAATATGAAAAGGAACCAAACGAGGACACTGACGGGATTTGCGCCGAGTATGATTGCCGAGATGACAATCGGAAACGCAAGGTCTATCGCGGTTACAGCAAGGCATCCGAGGAGTGAGTACATGATCTTGGCATAGTGCTTTTCAGGCACGAGCACAAAGAAATCGCGTGACGTGTCTTCCCTGATCGAATCACCCAAAGTCCTGTAGAAAGCCATTATGCCAAGTACGGCAGCGGGAATGAAGAAAGCATCATCTAACGGTGCGGTTCTTGCAAGCCATGCCGCAACACCCGCTATGACCGTGTATACGATCATGGTCGTAGAGAATATCTTAAGCTTTGCAAATCTGAACCTGTTAAAGACAGCCTTATAGAAGAATACGTTTGCACCGCTTCCGTAGTGGAAGCCTTCCCTGTCGATCTTTCCTTTGCGCTCCTTATCCCTGGTCATGACGGCGCCCTTTGAGGCATTTCTCGCGCTCTCGAGCTGTTCTGCCTTATGCTCTGCGGCAAACATCGCATCCTCGTAGAAATCAGCCTTCATCTTCCAGACGAAAAGGATGAGCAGTGCACAGGCAGCGATGAAAAGTCCAAGGTATACCAGAGACAAGGTAACATTGCCTGCAATCGCATAATAGGAAATACCTCTGAGCCAGCCCCAGAA
>JAFWJY010000249.1 GCA_017514525.1 Solobacterium sp.
CAAACGCATTTCTGGTGATATTGCAGGATCCAAGACTGATAGTGGATTCACTCATCAGGAATTTGGTATGCGTCATATCCGGTGAAAGTAATAAGGCAAGCTGCCTGCCGTTTTCCTTTGCGTAGGTATAGAGAATCGAATGTGTTCGTTTATTGGTATCGTCATCGAAATTCGATTTTGCGGGAATCAAGATGCGTACATGAACACTGCGGTCCATCGCCCGCTCAAGTGCAGTCACAAATTCCGGCATCGGTGAAAAATACGCCATCAGGATCGTCAGTTCTTTCTTTGCCTGATTGATCAGATCCAGATAGACATCTTTTACCCGAAAGAAGGTAACCGGCTGTTTCTGATTTCCCCTAAACAGAGCCGGTGTTTCAATTCCCTTCCGATAGTTATAAAACGAATCTACCCATTTCCGACCGCTGATCTTTACCATAAAGTCCCGATATACTCGACCCTGCCGGTCAGATCCGTTTTCTTTATCTTCAATGTTGATACCCCCAAAAATCAGAATCTCATCATCAAAGATATAGAACTTGGAATGATCTTTTCGAATACGCTCACAGTTCACTGTAACATTTGGGTGGGACAGCAGCTGTGCAGCCAATGGCTCTATGATGCCGGTATGTTCTTTTCCAAAGAGATCGGAGTTATAAAGCAGTTCCAGTGTTTTGATTGTGGCAGCTTCATAAGCGGTTGGTACAGGATGAAACAAGGATGTCTGATCTTCCTCACAGTATTCCAGGCTGATGCCATACCGGTCTTTCTGAATCGTTATGGAAATACCCCTGTTTGCGGCAGTAATCAGTTCGCGCGCAATTGCTTTGCCGATCTCATCATTCCGCCAGATAAACATGTTAATGAAAATCGATTTTTCGGCATTGCGGATGCAGGAAAGAATCTCCGGGAATGCCTCGGTACCGTCACATAACAGCTGTATTTCTTTATCGTCCGGAAACATGGTTGTTCCTCCATTCATTGCATACCATCAATTTCAAGGTTCCCTGCAGATGCAGGGTTTCTTCTCCAAGCGCCAGTACATGATCGCCAAACTGCAGTGGATAATCATCAACACTGCCTTCTCCTTCCAGTACACTGAGCACCGCAAAGGTATTCTTCATCGGATATTCCAGTTCTCCAGTTACATCAATCAGTGTCAGTTCAAAGGAAGGACAGGAGATAAGTGTATGAATTCTCTGACCGTTGATATCTTCCACTGTTTCAGGCCAGTGCTCTTCCTTAAATGGAATACGGATATTGGCAAGCGCTTCCTGCGTATGAAGCTGACGTGGATTGCCATTGGCATCCACACGGTCATAATCATAAAACCGGTAGGTCAGATTGGAATTCTGCTGGATTTCATACACAATAATACTCTTCCCCATCGCATGAATCGTACGGGCAGGGATATACACAAAGTCCTCTTCTTTGACGGACTTCTTCTTCAATAATGCGTCCCAGCGGTTTTCTGCCATCAGCTGGTGGAATTCTTTTTCCGTGGTGGCCGTATGACCATAAACGATCGTGCTGTCCGGCGTTGTCTTCAGGAAATACCAGCCTTCATTCTTGCCGGTATCACTCAGCTGATGCGCTGTGGTATAGGCATCATCCGGATGTATCTGCACACTGAGGTCATCACTTGGCGCAACCAGGCCAATGATCCATGGGAAGCGGGTGGATTCTGACTGAAACAGTTCATGATGAGTTTCCCACAGCCCCTTCAGTGTCATACCTGCATACGGTCCATCCAGTATGACATTGGCTCCGTCTTCTCTGGCACTGGCGCACCATGTCTGACCGGTATCTTCCGGAAAATCAGCGTACCCAAAATACCGGCCCACTTCATTTGTGCCCCAGATCGTCTGTTTTGGAATCGGTTTTAAGCGCATGTACTTCATCGATGATACCCTGTTTGTATTTATTTTACCGTTAGTTGAATTCTTCTGGTGAACAAGTTCCTGCAGGTATAATGAAGTCATAACTTCAGTGGAGGGTTTTATGAGAAAAATCATTCTGGATGGTGATCCCGGGCACGATGATGTCATCGCATTCCTGATGGCACTTGGCAATTCCGATCAGCTGGAAGTGCTTGGGTTTACAACCGTGGCAGGCAATTCTACCGTAGAAAACTGCACGGCCAATATCTTAAAAATCATGGATTATCTCGGGGTTTCCATACCGGTTGCGGCAGGCTACAGTGCACCGCTGTGCCGGCCATTTGACAGCGCAGCCAAATTCCATGGAGAAACCGGTCTAGACGGAGCGGCTGCCTATCCAGCTGCTCACTCCAAGCCGGTCCCGCTCCATGCGATTGAGTTTCTGAAAGAGACACTGCTTTCTGCAGAAGAAAAGATCACGCTTGTGACAATGGGGCCATTGACCAACATTGCCATTCTGTTAAAAACATTCCCACAGGTAAGCGAAACGATTGAAGAAATCGTGATGATGGGTGGCAGCTATGCCACAGGCAACGCTTTACCCAAAGCTGAGTTCAATATTTACGCAGATCCGGATGCCGCAAAGATAGTCTTTGACAGCGGCGTACATCTGGTGCTGGCAACGATTGAAGCCTGCTTTGCCGGTGGCATCCTGTTAACCGAACAGGAATCCCTGAAAGATGGCGGTAAGGTCAGCAGACTTGTCTATGACATCCTGAAGTTCTACTCCCGCTATGCGATTACCAATGGCTGGGATCGTACCGCGATCTTTGATATGACGACTATCCTGTATCTGCTTGCGCCGGAAATCTTTACTTACAAAGACATGCGTGTAGATATCGAAGTAAATGGTGTCTATACCCGTGGCATGACCGTCTGTGATGACCGGGGACCTACCTATATAAAAAATCCGGAAAACCCAAAGCGCGTGCTTTTAGGCGCTGACCGCCAGCGAGTTGCGGATCTCTTTCTTTCCACGATGAAGAAACTGGATGAACGGTATCGATAAATGTTAAACCAATATCGAAACAGTGTTGTTGAACTTGATCATGGCAGGATGGATTATGTCTGCTTTGGCCACGGCAAAAGGAACCTGATTGTACTGCCCGGCTTATCGGATGGCCTGACCACAGTACGTGGAAAAGCCCTGTTCCTGGCCAAGCCATACCGGCCATATTTCAATGACTATACGGTATACATGTTCAGCCGCAGGCAGGAGGTAACAAAAGGCGCGACGATTGAAGAGATGGCAGCAGACCAGGCAATGGCTCTTAAGAAGCTTGGCCTGAACGAAGTCTCTGTACTTGGCGTATCGCAGGGCGGCATGATTGCCCTAAGCCTTGCGCTTCAATACCCAGAACTTGTTAATCAACTGATCCTGGCCGTTACTTCTGCGCGATCCAATCCGCTGATTGAAGCACGCCTTTCCGCCTGGATCCATTACGCCCATATTAACTCCCATAAGCAGTTGATGATCGATACGGCAGAGCACAGTTATTCTCCTGCCTATCTTGCAGAATACCGCCGTTTCTATCCATTGCTGGGGCTGATTGGCAAACCAAAAAGCTATGATCGATTCCTGATCAACGCGGAATCAATCCTTCACTTTGACTGTTCTGCACAGTTATCCTCTGTTGCCTGTCCAACCCTGATCATTGGCGGCGAGCTTGATGATGTCGTAGGCGTAACAGAATCTTATTTCCTGCATGAACAGATTCCCGGTTCTGAATTATATATTTATTCCGGTTTAGGCCATGCGCTGTATGAAGAAGCTCCGGATTTTTATCAGCGCGTTTTCTCGTTTCTTCGGTAACTGCAGTTATGACAAAACAGATCAAACCCATCGCTATCATACATACTGACTTTCCGGAACCGTTTGGCATTCCCAGACAGAGTGCCTTATGTAAGGAACTGACTGGTACGATCATTCTGGAACCGGAATACCAGAAAGACGGTATTCTCAAAGGGCTGGAACAGTTTACCCATCTCTGGCTGATCTGGGGATTTTCAGAAAGTCCAAATGGCAATGACACCGTTACCGTACGACCGCCCAAGCTTGGCGGTTTTGCCCGGGTTGGCGTATTGGCCAGCCGCTCTCCGATCCGGCCAAATGGACTTGGCCTCAGTGCTGTGAAGATCGAAGGCATCCGCAGGGATAACCAATGCGGAATCGTTATCGATGTTTCAGGTGTGGATCTTGTCGATCAGACACCGATCTACGACATCAAACCATACATCCCTTATTCGGATAGCATTCCCGAGGCATCCAACGGCTTTGCCTGTACCGATGCCAAACCATTGCGGGTGGAACTGCCTGCCGAACAGGAAGCGTTGATCCCTGTAACAAAACGAAAAGCATTGCGCTCAGTATTAGCCTCTGACATCCGTCCGGGCTACCAGCATGACAATGCCCATGTGTACCATTTATCGTTTGCGGGATTTACGGTCTCGTTCCAGGTATTGGATGATGAGACCGTAATCGTGACCAACATCATTTAAAAGGTATTCCTCGTTCGAAATACCCTTCTTCCTCACAGCTGCGGAGAAATTTGTTCCCACAGTTCAAACATGCTTTTTCCACCGAAGACTTTCGCATGAATAGCCTGTGGAGGATTGCTGTATTCATACTTGCGGTTACCGTAACCAACAAATACAGAATACGTTGATGGTCGATAGAAGCATTTCTTGCCGTCCACCGTAAATTCACATTCTTCCTGCAGCCTTTTGGAGATCTCCCATGCAGGTGTTACCATAGCAATTTCCTTTCTGCTCTCTGGCGTGTAAGTAGAACAATGTATAGTAGTACATACATTCTAATTGATAATTTCATAATATATAGTGAAAACCGCATGAAATATGCAATTTTTTCACAATTAACAGGGTTCTTATTACACTGCCAAACCAGATACTGTTAATCAAAGGAAGTACTGGAGTCGGAATGTCCTTTTTTTCTGTCTGGTTCAATCTGGAGTCAAGCTCCATTTGCGAATCGCACCTTCAAATGTGCAACAGTTTTTTCGTCCCTTAAGCCTGTGGGCCAATCTTAGTGCTGCGCAGGAAGAAGATATAGAGAATACTGCTCAGACACCAGGTAAACGGATAAATCCAGTACACCAGACGGATATCATGAATCGTCTGGCCGATTGTCATCAGAATAATTACACGCACCATACACCAGCATCCCAGCATAACGACTAACGGCACGTTCGGTCTGCCTGCCCCGCGCATGATCGCGCTTGAAATATGAGAAAAGCCAACCATACAGTAGAACAGGGAACATACCCGCATTCGTCCGGTACCAAAAGCAATTACCTCAGGAGAGCGGCTGAAAGCGGAAATGATGGTCGGCGCAAAGAGAAACATGATGAGACCAACCGCTTCAATCAGCACAATAGCGGTAACCAGGGTAAAGCGGATGCCCTTCTTTGCCCGCTCATATTCTCCAGCACCGATATTCTGGGAAATGAATGTGGTGATCGCAATAGAGAATGCGGTAATCAACAG
>JAFWJY010000250.1 GCA_017514525.1 Solobacterium sp.
ATTGAACTTATCCACATATCCACGAAGGATCGCATGCGCCAGCGGATTGCCGGTTGTACGCACTTCCCATCCGCGATAGACGAATTTCTGCGGATTCTGCGCTGCCGTGATGGAGTTCATCATAACGGAAATATCGCCGCCTGTCGGATTCTTCATACCCGCAGGAATACCGATTCCGCTTGCGACAATCCGGTGCAGCTGGTCTTCCACCGAGCGTGCGCCAACCGCAACATAGCTGAGGAGGTCGCTGAGATACCGGTGATTTTCCGGATACAGCATTTCCTCCGCACAGGTAAATCCGGTTTCTCTTGCGACACGGGTATGCATTTCACGGATGGCAATAATGCCAGCCAGCATGTCTTCATGTTTATGCGGATCCGGCTGATGCAGCATGCCTTTATAACCGGTTCCCTTGGTACGCGGCTTATTCGTATATACACGCGGAATAATGAAGATCTTGTCTTTGACCTTTTCCTGCACTGCCGCAAGCCGGTTCATATAATCCAGCACCGCATCTTCGCGATCCGCGGAGCACGGGCCGATGATCAGCAGTAACCGCTTGTCTTCTCCCTCAAAGATTGCCTTTATTTCACTGTCACGCTGCTCTTTCAGTTCCTTGATTTCCTTTGGCAGCGGAAACTGTTCCTTGAGTTCTGCCGGTGTTGGTAGTTTGCGTATAAATTCCATCTGCATTTCCATAACACACCTCTATCAAAAATCGTGCCATTGACACTGACACGATTTTACCCCATTTCCCCTGTTATTTTCTACCAATGCGTCAGGCTTATTCTGTCTGCGGCTTCATGATTTCATACGCAACCCAGAGCGGTTCCCCTTTCAGGAGCTTCTGCACCTGCCTGTAATCGGCCGTCACAAAGTCCGGTCCTGCTTCAACAATGTCATACAGCATTTTCGGGTTGCTGTTATAGGCAACTGTGAAAGCGCCAACCAGATGTCCATTCATGATATGAGCCGGTGTATGGCCGATATAGATTACACATTTCTTTTTTAACAGGTCACTTGCCATGTACAGCGATTCCGTACCGGTATACTCATGGTCCTTGGTGCTGCTGGCAATGATCACATCGATGTATTGTTTCAGACCGGTATGTTCCAGCATGGTAATGATTGAATTGCGGTTGCGGCTGGAAATAATGCCGATCGGATAATCATGTTTCCTGAGCCATTTCAGGAAATCTTCGACGCCAGGCATCGGCTGAATCAGATCGTTCAGATGAAAGGACTGATACAGACGGAACTCCTTCAGCAGTTCATCCGGATCTTCTTTCGGGAAGAATTCCTTTAACATCCGCAGGGATGACTGACCGATGACTTTATTTTCCTCTTCTGCCGTAAACCGGCGGTTCTTTGAAAACTTTGCGAAGATGTGACGGTAGGACGCAAAGATTGCCGGTTCCGTATCCATGATTGTGCCGTCAAAACTGAAAATGATTGCCGGATTGCCAATTTCCTTGACCTTTTTCCGCAACGCCTTGGAGCCCTTTACTTTCTTACCCATGCGATTCTCCTTTTTGCCTGTCAAAGAACTGACAGGTCTGTTTCAATTATGTGAGTACTTAAACTTATGTTTTAAGTATAGCTCATTTTTATTCCGGCATTGATGTATTAATTGTAAGATCCGCACAGGATGCCACCTGATAGAAGGAAAAATACGTTTCTTCCAATGGAATCCATCGTGCTTCAAACACTGCCCGCTTTTCTTTACCGCTGCGGGCTTCGATCCGCTCCAGCTGATCTCGTGGGTCCACATCCAGAAATACCCTGAGGTGGTAATGCTCTCGTAGTTCCGGATGCAATGCATAGGATCCTTCAAAGACAATGACGTCCGCTTTGGGAATAGAC
>JAFWJY010000251.1 GCA_017514525.1 Solobacterium sp.
AGAGTGCATCGCCATGACCGACATAGTACTTGGTACCGGAATGAACAACGATATCTGCACCCCAGTCAAGCGGCCTCATAACACAGGGGGATAGGAACGTATTGTCGACAATGAATTTGCAGCCATGACTGTGTGCGATTTCGGCGATTGCCGGAATATCTGCCAGCTTGAGCTGCGGATTGGAGAGTGCCTCCAGATAGATTACTTTTGTATTCGGGCGAATTTCTTTTTCAATATTGGAGAGTTCCAGCACTTCTACGCGGGAAGTCTCGATTCCCTTTGCCGGGAGGATATCCGCAAACATGCTGGAGGTGCACATGAAGGTGTCGTCGGAACAGATTACATGGTCACCGGCGTTCAGGTTGGAAAGAAGCGCATTGCTGATGGCAGCCATGCCGCAGGCACAAATCACTGCATCTTCCGCATTTTCAAGTGCCATGACTTTCTTTTCCAGCGCATTGGTTGTTGGATTCGTTGTACGGCTGTATATATAGAGATCCTGTTCCCACTTGGCACCGCGGGCAAGCATTTCATCATACTGTTCTGCGGTTTCATACCCGTAAGTAGAAGTCTCGTAAATCGGTGTATTCAGTGCCCGCGTAACCGGATCGGGGCCTTCTCCGCTCTTTACTGCTCTGGTCGCAAATTCCATTTTGTCAAAATCTGTTTCATATCTGCTCATAAATCATAGTCTCCTTTATTTGATCGTGTGAAACAGCGCGGAACACACTATTAAGCAGATGTTCCGTTGTCTGTATCATCAGTCTATGCTAAACCGGTGTTGAATGCAAAATCCAGTTACAGACGCAGTATTCCGGTCATTCTGCTTTGAGCGAAATTCAAAATACAGATATAATAAGCGGAAATCAGGAGTTTTCATTATGATTAAAAATCTGAGCGCAGTTTGTGCTGATATTGACGGTACGCTCTGCGAAAAAGGAGGACAGCTGTATCCGCTCACCAGAGAGGCAGTTGAAGCACTTCATCAGCGCGGCGTATTGTTCGGACTTGGCACCGGGCGCGCCATCAATCAGAGAGTTTTCACAATGAAGGATTACTGGGGCCTTTCCTTTGACTTTGATTTCATCATCGGAATGAATGGCGGCCAGCTCTGGACAAAAGAAGATCCATATGTTGAAAACTACCATCTGCTTTCCCGTGAATCCCTGAAGGAGATCATTGAACGGATGCGTCCGATGAACCTCAATGCGGTCATTTATGAAGATGAGCATATGGTAGCGACAAGAATGGATATGTTTCAGGAAGCATCCATGAAGCGCAACAATACGCAGGTCATTGTTACCAACGGCGATGAAGCACGGCTTTATATACGTCCAAACAATAATGTCTTATTCCGTTATGATCCGGAAGATGAAGAAAAAGTTCTGAAACATGCAGAAGCAATCTCCAACGACCGCTATATCGGGATACGGACGGCACCGGGATGTCTTGAATTTATGGATCCCCGCGTCAATAAAGGCGATGGATTAAAGAATTATGCCGAAAAAGCAGGACTGAAGCTTGAGAATATCATGGCATTCGGAGATAACGACAATGATGCACCGATGCTGAGGGAAGCGGGATGGGGTGTCTGTCTGAACGACGGCAGTCCGTACTGCAAATCCATGGCAGATGCGATTACGGAATATAAATGTACGGAAGACGGAGTCGGCAGGTATCTGTATGATCACTGCATGGAATTCCTGAAACCGGAATAAGACTGGAAGAGGTGGAAATATGTCATTTACGAAGGATTTCTTATGGGGCGGTGCAACTGCCGCCAATCAGTATGAAGGCGGCGTTTTTGAAGGCGGCGCCGGACTTTCAACGGCTGATGTCATGACCAATGGCTCCCATACAGTGAGGCGTCAGGTGACATGGAGAAAGGAAAACGGAGAGACCGGTTCTACACCGTTGTGTTTTGGGAGTGCCGAACGGCATCTTCCGGAGGGGGCAATACCGGTACAGCTGGAGGATAAGAAGTATTATTATCCTTCCCATATCGCATCCGATTTTTATCATCACTGGAAAGAAGATATCCGTCTTTGTGCAGAAGAGGGCTTCAACTGTCTGCGGTTCTCTGTGAAATGGTCCCGCCTGTTTCCGAACGGCGATGATGAGACGGTAAATGAAGAAGGTGTTCGTTTTTACCGGGAAATCTTTGAAGAATGCAAAAAAAAAGGGATTGAACCGGTAGTAACGTTGCTGCACTATGAGAATCCGCTGGCATTTGCTCAGAAGTATAACGGTTGGGACAGCCGTTATCTTGTGGATGCGTATGTCCGATATGCAAAAACCTGTTTTGAACGGTTTGACGGGCTCGTGAAGTATTATCTGACGTTTAATGAGATCAACTGTATTGATGCGGCACCCTACGTTACCGCCGGACTGATTCATGCCGATCCGCAGAATATCGCGAATGCGGCATTTCATCAGTTTCTTGCGACTGCACTGACGGTAAAGGAAGCACATGAGAATTACCCGGATATCAGTGTCGGCATGATGCTGGCCTGCGGACCGGTCTATGCGGCTACGGCTGATCCGGCAGATCAGCTGCTTGCCCTGCAGGCGAACAATCAGACCCTGTTCTATTCAGATGTGCAGATGCTTGGACGCTATCCGGATTACAAGCTGAAAGAATATGAACGGAACGGAATTACACTTCCGCTGGAAGATGGAGATCTTGAAACAATCGCATTATATCCGTGTGATTTTCTCAGCTTCAGTGTTTACGGTTCCCATGTTGTAACATGCCATGATGAAAACGCAGAAGCAGGAGAAGGCAACGGCGGGACTCAGGCGCATATGGTGAAAAACCCGTACCTCAAAACAAATGCCTGGGGCTGGGCAACCGATCCGCAGTGTCTGCGCATTACCTTGAATACGCTGTTTGACCGCTATCACTGTGATCTGTTCTGTGTCGAAAACGGAATCGGCTGGAATGATGTGATGGAGAACGGAACGGTCCATGATGATTACCGCATTGATTATATGCGGGCAAACATCCAGTCCATGAAGGATGCGGTTGAACAGGACGGCATTCCGCTGATGGGATATCTCTACTGGGGCTGTGTAGATATGGTCAGCAACGGGGAAGGTGAGATGGCAAAGCGTTATGGCCAGATCTATGTGGATGCGGATAACTATGGACAGGGAACATTCAAAAGATCACTGAAAGATTCCTATTACTGGTATAAGAAATGCATTCTCTCTAACGGAGAAGATCTTGACTGAGACGGTTGATGATAAAGAAACAGATCTATAAAAATCTGTCAGTGCTGAATAATCATTCGGAGGACAGCGTTATGGAGATGGTACACATTACAATTCAGACCCCAGGATTTGAAGAAGAGATAGCGTTTTATGAGACGTATGCAGGTCTTTCAATCCAGCGGGATATGCGTTCGGTCGGGAAAGAACTTGTATTTCTGGGGAACCGAAACGAATCAACCATGCTGGAGATCATACACAATCAGGAAGCACCGGAATATG
>JAFWJY010000021.1 GCA_017514525.1 Solobacterium sp.
AGCTTCAAAGTATCGGATTCTATTGTGATTCCTTCAGGAATGGAAGAACAGCAGATCTCCATAACTGCAGAACTCATCTCTTCTGCTTACGATATTCCGGATAATCTGAAACAACTTGAGATTCCTGTCATAATCGGTCAGGCGCCTTCCGCTCCTGTTCCAATTCTGAATCCGGAAAGCACCAGGTTTGGAGAAGAAGGCGATATTGAAATCCGGCACGCACATCCCGATGCCTCCGGTGCAGAAATCAAGTATGCAATTATAGAAAGAGAAGTGGTCTTTGACGAGTCCGGAAAGGATATTACACTGGTCCCGGATATTTCGGAATTTGGCACTTATATTCAGTATTCAGAGAAGCTCCACTTTGGAGCGGAATCTCTTGGAAAACGTATTTTCCTTGCGGTTTATGCATCTGAAGAAGGTTTCTATGATTCGGTGAAAGATCTTTATACCTATGAGGTAATGACGAATTACATAAATCTTTCCTATGTGGATGCGGATGGAAATACACAGGAATCTGTGACCGCCCATCGCATCCGGGAAGATATGACGGAACTCAAGAGTGAAGTGGGGCAGGCCGCCTGGTTTGCCAGTTCCGGTGACATCACTCTGAATGAACGGCTTGAGATAAACGGAAACGTTAATCTGATCCTTTCCAAAGGTTCCACGCTTACTGTAAACCGCGGTATCCATGTCCCGGTAGGAAGCAGTCTTACCATATGGACTGAAAGCAATTTGGAAAGCGGCGCCCTTATTGCGGGCCAATGGCTTGGAATGGAATCGCTTGCGGGAATCGGTGGTAATGGAACTTCGGAAAACAAGACTAACGGTTCGATTACCATAAATGGCGGTACGATTACAGCCTTTGGCGGAAAGGACAGTGCTGCAATCGGTACTGCAGGCAGTGGAACAGCCGGAACCATTACAATCAATAACGGAACCCTGGATCTTACTGGTGGCATACATGGTGCCGGCATTGGCGGCGGAACAGATACACCTGCCGGAACGATCACCATTACCGGAGGAATAATCAAAGCTGATGGAAGAGGTGGTGCTCCAGGTATCGGAGGCTCCTCTGATCAGGATTCCATTTCACTTTCCTGGCGCCATGAAGAGGATTCCATTGCTGCAAGTTCCTATTCCACAAACGGTACTTTTACCATCAACAACGACACCCCGTACTGCTTTGAAGGGGAAGATGAGAAAGCAGATCCAATTCTGATTCGTAATTCTCATAACCGTACCATTGTTCCTGCGCTTTGGAGTGAAGTCTCTTATATCTGGGCGGAGGGCTATTCGAGTGTAACTGCATCCCGCCATAAGCTGAAAGATTCGACAGCAATCGAAACAGAGACTGCTGATTCAACCTATACGGTTGAATCGGAGCCTGGATGCGAGACAGCTGGAACAGGAAGATATACAGTTGTCTTTACAAACAAAGCATTCCATACTCAGACGAAAACGGTTGTTATAAATCCACTTGGGCATGATTGGAATGAGTGGGAAACTACAACGTATGCAAGCTGTGAGACTGCTGGAGAAAAAAAGCGTGTATGCAAAAGAGACAGCTCTCATGAGGAAACTGTAGTTATACCAGCGCCTGGACATCAGTGGGGCGCGTGGGAGTGTAGCAAGATACCGGCAGAAACAGAACCTGGAGAATGGCAACGCACGTGTGCAGAATGTTCCCAAACACAAACTATAAGCATACCGCCTACTCATCGACATGATTTTAATAGTATGGAACTACATAGTGCTGTAGAAGCTAAATGTACCACTGCGGGAAATGTTGCTTATTATTACTGCGAGGACTGTCATGGCTATTTCGATGCCGATGGGAATCCAATTTCGACAATTGTTACTCCTGCTCTTGGACATAACTGGAGTGAATGGGCAACAACTTCACCAAGCTGCACCGAAGATGGTTCCGTGAAACGGCACTGTACGCGAGAAGGCTGCTATGAAACCATTTCAGTTGTTATTCCCGCCTATGGACATAACTGGGGCGAGTGGAAAATTGTGAAGTTCCCGACCGAAACGGAAGAAGGTCTCATCCGCCGTATCTGTTTGAATGACTCTTCTCACAATCAAGAAGTACCGATTCCTAAAGGACATCATGAGCTGGTTAAAGTCTCAAGACTTGAACCGACCTGTGAAAAAGATGGGAACATCGAGTACTGGTATTGTTCGATATGCGGACGGATTTTCTCCGATGAGCAGGGAACAACAGAAATTCCTTTTGCGGAAACCATCCTTCCAGCTGTAGGACATCAATGGGAAACCACATATACCTGGGCAGAGGATTATTCTTCTCTGACCGGTTCCCATACTTGTTCTGTTTGCGGGAAAACCGAATCCGAAACAGTTCCTACAACGATCGAAATCATCAAGGAACCTACCGGAAGTGAAGAAGGGGAAATGAAGGTAACTTCTGCGGCATTCCAGAATCCGGATTTTGAACCGCAGACCATCACCGTTGCACTTCCGCTCTATCGGTTCACTGAGGGAATGAATGCGGTATGGACAAAGGGTAGTAAGGAACAGCTTGTTTTCCGGGTTAATCGTTCTTCCCAGGATAATGAGACAGCGCGTCGTTTTACCAGTGTGCTGGTCGATGAGAGAACCGTAGACCCCGGGAAATATGAAACAGCTTCCGGCAGTATCATTATTCGTCTGAAACCGGAATACCTGGAATCCCTTTATACAGGTGATCATTCGATCAGTGTAACGTTTAATGATGGAACTGCCAAACCAGTCATATTCACAATTAAAGGAACAACGCCATCACCTGAACCGCCAGTGCCATCCGATGCACAGGAACCTTCCAGTAATAAACCGGCAGCTGTCAGGGTTGTAGATACCAGTGATCGTACCAATCTTGCGTTATGGCTAACCCTCCTGTTAGTGAGCAGTATGCTTTCCGTTTTCAGTGGTTCTTGTCTGCTCAAAGATCATTATTTACGGGAAAAATAAACAATCTGATTTTTTAGCGGCACCGTATAACGCAATCTTCGAGGCATTCAAACTGGCATCCTGTGCCATGATTCTCTTTACCGGGATTTTTACGATGAAGCATCAGGAAGAAGCAGAGAAGCTGTTGACGGTGCGCTAGAAGACTAAGATGGCCATGCTGATATACTTCATACCGCTTCTGGTACTTGCTATTCCAATGCTGCTCAGCGGACTGTATATTCTTCCAATTCAGACCTTCATTATTATGTTTCACCGGTCATTGCGCTGCCGCTGTTCCACATCCTTGCCTGCATTCTTGCAAAGGAACTGAAAGACCAGAAAGAACGCGTGATGTTTTGGGTATGTATGACGATCGTTATGGTTGTAATACTTGTCCAGATCGGCTGGCTGCTAAAAACACTGTATTCGGTTTTTACAGGCAACTGATCGTCGTTTCGATGGTTTTGAACCAAAATAGGACCACCCATCCGCAAACACTTCAACTTGAGGCATAATGCCTCAAGTTTCTTATGTGAGCGTGGATTCTGTACCATGCATGATTTCCAGACAGTACTCGCGAAACACCAGGGGATTACAAAACCTGAAAAACAGTGCTATTCATTGGTTTTACAAGCAGGTTTTATTGCGTCGGTTCAATTGAATTTTTGAAAAAAAGTGGAGTTGTATCAATGTACAATGAAACGGTAATGAAAAGAAACAGAGTATTTATTTCGGAATATGAATCAGAAGCGCGTCTGAGAGAACCGGATTCGTTTTCGCTTCCCTCACTCCGTCTGTTTCAAAAGCGGAATGAGCTTCTTCTGAATGGTATGGACGGGCTGACCATTGCCATGCTGGAAGATGGTGATACCATCATTACGCGTAAGCCACTTCCAGAGGAATACCTGCGTTACTGGAGTGCCAATATCCGGAGTATCTCTAATTTCAGTCCCCGTGCGGGCAGTGAAACAGAGCCGCTGTCGGTTTATCAGCTTTTAGAACAGGATTCCGAGGCTTCGTTCATTCTGAAACGGTCGCAGATTGTC
>JAFWJY010000252.1 GCA_017514525.1 Solobacterium sp.
ATATCCAGCGAAGCACTGACTTACAAAATGTATGATCATATCGTTGCTAAGTATGGGAAGGATCTCTCTGATCGAAAGCTGACATCCATCAGCAGGCAGGACATCCAGCGGATCATTAACGAGAACAAAACAAAAGCCCGGACATGCGAAAAGATCAAAATTGTATTTAACTGCATTTTCGAGAAAGCCCTGATAGATGGTTTGATTGGAAAGAACCCCTGCAAGGGTTTAGAGCTTCCACGGTATCAAGCAGCAGAAAAACGGCCTTTGACAGATACAGAGAAGATCCTACTCAAGCTGGCCGACTTTACTGAAAAGCAAAAAGTGTTTATCCTCATCGGTCAGTATTACGGACTCCGCAAGTCTGAAATCATCGCACTCCGGAAAGATTCATTTGATTTCAATAAAAATCTTCTGTTTGTAAATCGTGCAACTGAGTTCAAACATGAGAAACCCCAAGAGAAAGATACAAAGAATCATGAGACCAGGACACTTCGGATGATTCAGGCTCATGCTGATCAGATTCAGAAGTACATCCAGTCTCTTCCGGAAGATCAGGAGCTGCATATCTTCCGATGTGAGGACAATGATAGCTGGATGGATCAATCAAGCTATCGTAGGATGTGGAATCAGATCATCCAGCAGATGTGCGAAGCAGCACGAGAGAATAATCTTCCAGCACCTCAAGACTTTACCTGCCACGTTCTGAGACATGAGTTCTGCACTGCCTTGTATTACGCGGGAATTGATTTGCGAGAAGCACAGCGGTTAACCGGTCATAAGACATTAACGGTCCTGTCAGAGATATATGTCCATCTCGATAACGCAAAGCGGGATCCTAGAGATCGGATGATCGAATACTACCAGCAGGAAGAAATCAGACAGCAGAAAGCTCTTAAACAGTACACAGAGAAAAGCAGTAAGCAGTTAAGCTGACTGCTTTTTTCTATATCCATTTTCACCGCAAAAACAGACCATCCCGGCATGTTTCAAATAATGGCTTAACCATGCGGTTTTAAGCCTTTTTTCTGACTACCATTTTGACTACCATCGACTACCAAAACCCGGTAAAAGTGGCATAAAGTGAGGTAAAGAAAGCCATTAAAAGCAAGTCTGAAAACAACGCCAAAAATATTAAAAAACCGCATATTTATGCGGCTTTCAATGGATGGGGACAGCGGGACTTGAACCCGCACGGTGTTACCACCAAAGGATTTTAAGTCCTTTGCGTCTGCCGATTCCGCCATGTCCCCGCTTAAGAAAAAAGTGGAGGTTCCTGCCGGACTTGAACCGGCGATCACAGAGTTGCAGTCTGTTGCCTTACCACTTGGCTAAGGAACCATCACTTTTGATGCCTTGTTATTTTAACACACTGGGTATGATTTGCAATATGGAATATTTTGCCCCTACACCCGTATAAGTCATGCGAAACGGGTTTGAAGAAAAGACCCACAGGACAATTCCCGTGGGTCAAACTGGTTACAGATGTCGATCCCGTTCAATCTTGTCGTAGTGTTTCAGAAGGAACGGTTCAATCAGAGCGGTAAGCTTCATATCCAGATTGAAGATATATACCGTAAAGGTCACGATAAAGAAACCGGAACAGATCAGCAATAATACTCCAAGCAGTTTAAGTGATTTTTTCATTTTGACCTCCGATTCTTACCAAGATTCTTCGTCATTCAAAACTTCAAGCGAAGGATCCAGCGGTTCTTCCCGCATGACTGTACGCATGTAGGAATTGATCTGATCACGTACTCCCTGACGGGAAACAATGCGCGGATCAAACAGATCATGCGTAACCCAGACTAACGGGATACCCCGTTCTCTGGCACGTTCTTCAAACAGGCCATGCATGCCATCCAGCGCCTTGCAGGACATGTGTTCCCAGAGAATGACCATATCGGCATTGAACTGTTCCACATACTCCCACAGTTCATCCAGCAGGACCTTATATCCGCCATGAGTGCGATTGCGCATGATCATGTTTTCTGTTAACCACGCCATGTCATAGTAGGCAGTCTCACGGTTCTCCGGCGTATCGGTTTCCTTGAGTTCTCTGGTCGAAACCATTGACAACATATCTGTTAATGGCACAATACCCCAGCAGTTCAGCAGCCATACCAGGAAATCCATGTAGTAATGCGACTGAACACCCCAGATGATGGCACGATGACGGTATTCCTTCGCAGCCATCTTCTTTTTCTCAAACGCCTGCCGCGCTAGTCTTGTAATATTGCGGTCTGCCTTTTCGAAGGCCGGGATGCGGCCGCAGATTGCCATATAGTTGGTCTCGGTATACAGCGCCAGGTTGGAGCCGAATACCTGCGGATAATCCGTCCGGTTCATTTCCAGCCATTCCTGACGGCATCTTGTCGCGTAGTTCACACGCTTTGCGCATTCGAAGTACGCGTTCCAGTCCCACTTCACGCCGGTGTGCTGTTCAATAAAGGCAATCGCATTGCGGATTTCTTGTGCGGCGTAATCCTGCACATCGTCTTCCTGATGGCGGAGCGGTGCCGCAAGCTGGAAGACCGAAATGCCATCTTCCTTTTCCAGACGGCGGGAAATCACACCGTTTCCTAACAGAGAGCCATCACAGGTCGTATTGCACTGAATCGCACAGGCGCCTAATACCGGCGCGTCGTCATCGATGGAGACACCGGCTTCCGCTTCCGGCATCGGGCACACATCTCCGGCCAGGCCGAATTCCTGTGCTACATCGATGTAATGTTCTGCCGCATGCTGGTTCAGAAGAACGGAAACATAAGTGGATGGCGTTTCCCGGCTCAGGCACTTCAGGGTCGGGAATCCCATCATGACAGCCGTCATTTCATTTTCATCGACCAGAACAACTTTCTTTGAGAACTCTGTATCGTTGCCGATCCGGCGATCGCCGCGGAACAGATTTTCCAGCAGCTGCGCAACGTCATCAATGATCAGATCCTGTTCTTCATGGCAAATGCGCAGATATTCCCCTCGCAGACCCTGCGTATGACGATCCACCATCATCGGCACTGCGAGATAGTTCGCCATCCAGCGATAACGGAACATCGCTTTGATATTGCGTGGCTTGGCTATAAACTTGCCAAGCGTCATCATGATCTTCAGCCAGCGGGAATAGTCATACAGCGTATCGGATACACCACGCCATTCCCGACGTTTTCTGACCTTTCCTCCGTCGATGTAAAAATCACCGAGACGGTCAGCACCAACTTCCTTAGCCATTCGCTGCCTCCTTTCTGATCTTCTTGATTCCAATGCTTTCAACAAATGCCTGAACTCTGGTACGCATCTGGCCAGAGTTTCCAATCGCATACGGTCGATCTACCGCAAGCACCGGATAGCCGAATTCTTCTCTCAGGATATGAGAACCAAGCATCTTCTCATACGCCCATGGATCGCAGAATTTCATCTGTTCATAAATAATGCCATCGGCATTGTACTCCTTGGCCAGCTTTGCCACATAATCGCGCCGTGCATCCATCTTAGTGCTGTCCATGTAACGCGGGCACTGTCCTCGATACATGTACTGGCGGCAGATCTGCGTCAGGGCATCTTCCGTATCATTCAGCACAATCTCATCCCTGCCTGGGAAGGAACCAAGGCAGTAGCGGTCTGCACAGACATAGGCACCGCTTTCTTCTACCAGCTTGATGAAGTCAATGTCATCCATTTCCGAGCCGGCAACGACAACCCGTGCGCCATAGGCAAACTTCGGATCAGTTTTCCGGCGCTTTAATTCCTTCAGTGTTTCCTGGAGCTTATCAATAAGCAGATATTTAGGGGCGACATAGGTAGCCAGTGTAAATACCTGGAATTCGTAGCCGGTAATCCTGGGGTTGGCTTCCCTGCGGAATTCACCGATCTCACGGATCAGACGGCATACCTGGTTATGTTCTTCAACCGCTTTGCGGATAGCCTCATCTGAGATATCAATGCCGTAGTGCTCCTGCAGAGGCTTGAGAATATGATTGCGGCACTGTACCACATACAGATTGAGCCCGTTGTCATCCGCCTTCATCGGGATCTCCATGTAGGAGAAGAAGAAGTTTTCTTTACCTTTTCCCAGTACCTTGAGCAGCTCCATGTTCTCTACGCAGCGGTTCATCATGGAACAGCCATCCGGTGTGAAGATGCAGTCCGCATAATTAAAGCCGCCTTCTACCGCGCGTTCCAGAAGGGCCCTGGTATATTCACAGAGAAAGCTTGTCAGGTAATACGTTGAGACTTCGAGTGATCCGGTACGAGGCGCGCGCAGACGCGTGGAGAATACACCAGGCAGGTTGAGAAGTACTTCCGGCGTGTTTTCACACGTGTAGGCCGCACAGATCTTTCCATCCTTCTGGGCCTGACGGATCAGATCATTGTTCGCCTCCTGAAGAAGATCTTCAAAATACTTCAAATACTTCAGGTCTTTCAATAGTATGTCCTCTCTCTTTCTGAAACCGGTCATGCCATCTCAACCAAATCATGCCGGCTTTCTTTTGTAAACTGCAATGCTTATCGTTGCGATATTTGGTCAGCTGTCCTGACTGGTTTCGATGCGAATGATATTTTCCAGAAGATCGATGGATTGGATCCTGCCGGTCACTTCATTCTGACGACCCAGAATATCAGAGAAGATCAACCGTTCTCCCTGCTGACTTACAGAAGCTACATTCTGAAAGAGCAGCTCTTCTGTTTCTCCTTTCAATGCGATTACATCAGACAGACACATTGTTCTGATCCTCCAATTGCTCAAGCGCCTTCTGAAGCTGGTCGGTTCCCTGCCGCAGTGTTTTAGCTGCTTCATGAACCATGGCTCTGACTGTTTCGGGCAGCGCCTGTGAGAGTTCAAGCAGTTCTTCCACATGGTGTTTGTTATGATCGGTCATATACGCCAGTAAGGCCTTTGCCTCTTCTGGGGTTGGCGTTCCATGTGCATGATGATGGTGTTCGCTCATACGTGATTCTCGCTTTCTAATCAACAGGTTTTCTTCCGCCCATTTCCTGTTTTCCAAAATGCAGTTCCCGCATGCCCTCTACTTCATCGCAGATGGGCTTGAGGCTGCAGATGCTGCAGTCTGTTGGGATTCCTTCCAGGATTCTTGAAAATGTGAGGGTGATCTCATGAACTTTGCGGGCATCTGCCTTCAGAGCTTCATAATCAATCGCAGGATCAGTCAGAAACACAACGGTTGCGGCTTTCACGCCCTTCACTTCCAGATAGTGTTTCAGAAAGGTGTTTCCAAGTTGTTCAAAGGTGATGCCTTCACGTAACGCTTCGTTCTGAACCCGCACCTGTTCCCGGAAGGTTTCTGCCGAGGTGCGAATCATATAGCCTTTGGGAAATACATGATATTTGATGAAATCCAGTTTCTGAAGCGTATGAAACGCCTGTTCACTGCTGGCACGGGAAGTTGTATCACCTAACAGCCCTTCCTCGAGCGCCAGCACCACCAGCCGGGCGTAAGAGGTATCTGTCGCGATCTCGTTCAGATCACTGCCGATCACAATGGTTTTGTTGTCTGTCCAGTGGCCCTCTTTCATCGTGACGCAGGTATAATTGGCGGCCCCAGTGCCAGAGGCGCCAAGTTCATAGGCCGCATCTCTCGCCATGATCAGTTCAAACCGTTTTGTCTCAGGCCAGCGCTTCGTTTCGTCATAGGAGTATTCACGCCGATCGGGATACTGCTGAATCAAAGTCTCAAGGCGTTCCAATACTGGCTGATAAAATTCCATAGCAGAATCCGCTTATGCTCTTGCCATGCCCTTCTGGCGCGCAT
>JAFWJY010000253.1 GCA_017514525.1 Solobacterium sp.
CGGCGTAGACATGCGCTGGCCATAGGCTGTGGCATAGTAGGCACGGAATAACATTGAGTTGCCATCTACAAGTAACAGTTTTTTCATAAGCTATTTCCTTCTTTAAATAAGACCCGTAAGCTACGGGCCTTATGTTGTTTAACTTAACGGCGTCGCTTCCGGCGTTGCGGTCGCATCCGGAACTTCCTCATCAACCGGTTCCTCAGTGCCTGTTTCCTCCGGCACTGTTTCCGGAGTCGGCTGGGTTGTGACCGCCTCCGCCATAGTCTCCAGTACAGCGAGGTTTTCATACATGATGGACAGGTAATCCTTGCCGGCTTCTGCTTCCACTTCGGTCAGGCTGGAAAGATTGCTGAGCTCGACACGGGTCAGATTCAGATCATCCTGCACCCGGTCAAACAGCTCAATCATGTCTTCCGTCATATTCGCTTCATAAACAATGTAATGCACATTGTCTTCCTTGATCCGCTGTTCAATCAGCGCCAGCTGCTTCTCATTCGGCAACGCACCGTATTTGGAGAGAATGATCGGATATACCTGGAAGCCATAGGTTTTCTGCCAGTTGCCGAAGCTTGCGGTCATTGACACAAAGCGGATGCTCTTCTGGTTCACAGAATTGGCAGTAGACAGCGCCTGATACTGCGCATCCAGATTGATGAGGTCATTTTCCAGATCTTCAAAGTTCTGTTCAATGATCGGCGCATCATCCGGATAGGTCGTAACCAGAAACTGGCGGATATCCTTTGCCATTGAAAGCATGGCAATCGGATCTGTCCACAGGTACAGGTCCTTCTCATCCGTATCAACAAGATTGAACTCATCGCCGCGATAATAAGGTCCCTCAAGATAGGTAACTTCCCCATCCGTATTCACCTCTGTATACCGGTGGAAATCATAGACTGCATTTAAAACCGAGAGATCCAGTTCGTTTGGAACCAGAGGCAAAATATCGGAACTGTAGAGCGAATAGTACGGCTCGAGCTGACCAATATGCATAAATACAACCGCATTGGACAATATGGAACGATAGTCTTCCCGAATCTGTGCACGCTGAACGATGGTATTATCCTGAATGGAATAACTGTTCACCGCTCCGCCGGTCAGACGTTCGGTCAGAAAACCAATTGGATAAACCGTATAAGCGATTGTCGTGCGCTCGGCGGTACAGCCGGCAAGCGACAGGACAAGCATGGTCAGAGTCAGTAATTTTAAGAGTCTTTTTTTCATTGAAAGCTCCTTTATGCAAGCATTATACAACATCAGACTTCCTGCCGGTTCAGACGCACGATCGTCCGTACTGCAAGATACATCGGAATACCCAGCATGACACCCCAGCCACCGGCAAGAATTCCTCCGGCATAGATGGAAAACAGTGCCCAGATCGGTGAGATCTTTACATTCCGGGAATGAATCAGCGGCTCAATGATATAGGTATCCACCTGAGACAGCGCTACGATGCAGATCAGAAGAATCACAATATTGCGGGTCGGCAGAGATAACGCAGTCAGAATACCCACGGCATTGCCAACCATCGGACCGATGTACGGAACAATCAGTCCGATCGCGGTTAACAGCGCAACCAGCACCCAGTCTTTATGGCCAACCAGATAATACATGATGGAATATTCCACAAACTTCACTGCCATCAATACCAGCAGGGATCGAATATACCCGCCTATCTCCCGATCAACTGCCTGAATATTCCGAATCATCGGGTTGCCGAAGCGGCGTGCAATCGCATAAATCGATTCTTTGATCTTTTCCCAGCTGGAACACATGTACATGGAGATGATCAGCGTGAGAATCGTAATGGTAAATACATTTGCGGCATCCGTCAAAACAGTCGAAACACTGGACAGCTGCGGTACGAGACTCATCGTTGTCCGCAGCGTATTGATCGTTTCTGAGATCAATCGCTGGATCCAGAGCGGAACATCTGAATCCGCAAAATTCACATAAGCAAAATAGGCGGAATTCACTCCATTGATTAGGGATAGAATAAAGGAAGAAAGTCTTGAATACAGCAATGGAATGATTGTGAATACCATCCATCCGATCATAACCAGCAACAGAATATAGACAACCGGAATAATCAGCTTCCGGGAGATCTTATACCCCTCCAGTTTCCGAATCAGAGGCTGTAATACATAGGCAATAATAAAACCCAGGAAAAACGGCCGGATGATGTGCCATCCCTTCTGCAGAAAGCTCATCCAGACCACATC
>JAFWJY010000254.1 GCA_017514525.1 Solobacterium sp.
CAGATCAAAACAGCGTATTCCAAGCTTGTCCGCTGTTTCTGTTACAATCGGCACAATTTCCTCCTGAAGAACATCCTGCTGGATCTCATAGGCAACCGTTTCTTTGCCTTCCATCACAAACGCCTGCGGCGGAGTGATCAGAATCACTTCAGGATTGTTTGGCAACATCTTATAAGACAATACGAACTCTTCCAGCTCCTGGCGGTAGCGTTCCGCATCCCAGTTCTGTGCTTTACTGTCATTGGTTCCCAGCATAATGAGATACTTATCTGCCCTGACATCGAGTGATACCGGATAGAAGTAGGTATCCACATATGGATAATCCCCTTCCTTCTGCAAGGTCCTTCCACACAGGCCATAATTCAGAAGCTGTGCCTGTCCATCAAACTTCTGTTCCAGATAATGCGGCCAGGTCAGTTCTTCATACGCTTCTCCGTTTTCATCCAGGACCCCTGCTCCATAGGTAATACTGTCACCGATGCAGGCAATATGCGTAACGCCTTCGGTCAGTACCGGAGGTTTTGGATACATCATGGAGCTGGTGCCGGACATGATAAACCAGCGTGCACCTGGCACCGCATGCAGGAAAACAACTGCAGCTATGAGTATACAGACAGCTGCGATCATAATGCGTTTCTTCATGCCTTATCACTCCTTTCCGGAACAATTGTAATTTTCCAGTGGATTCTATGCTGCGTCAACAGAAAAAATTTCAGAGAAAAGGACAGGTTTCCCTGTCCCTGTGGTTTATTCCCCGAGCGGTGTGCAGTCCTTATTCAGTTCTGCGATGATATCAGGCAGTGCTTCATCCACCTTGTCATTGTCGATCTGGCAGGTGCCGGCATTCTTATGTCCGCCGCCTCCATACTTGAGGCAGAGATCACCAATATTGGCTTCACTGCGTTTATCAATGATGGACTTGCCGATCATAACAGCTGTGTTCTGCTTCTTGAAGCCCCATGCGACATGAATGGAGATCTGTGTTTCCGGATACAGTGCATAGATCATGAAGCGGTTGCCGGTATAAATGGTTTCTTCATTACGCAGATCCAGCACAACGACACGGCCCTCTACTCTTGCCAGCCGCTTCAACTGTGCAACAAACTTCTCCTGCTGCTCAAAGTACAGGTCCACACGTTCTTTGACGTCAGGAAGTTCCAGAATCTCATCAATGCTCATGTTGATGCAGTGATCAATGAGTTCCATCATGAGATCATAGTTGGAAATACGGAAATTGTGGAAGCGGCCAAGCCCGGTTCTCGCATCCATCAGGAAGTTCATCAGCACCCATCCCTTTGGATCCAGGATCTCTTCCTTGGTAAAGTCTGCGGAGTCTCCCTTATCAACTGCCCACATCAGTTCATCGCTGATTCTCGGCAGCTTTTCCTTACCGCCATAGTAGTCATATACAACACGTGCGGCACTCTTGGCATCCGGATCAATGATATAGCGGTCTTTGTAATCCACTCCGACAAGGCGGCTTAACTCCGATTCATGGTGGTCAAATGCCAGACCAACACGATTATCGAACGGAAGGTTTGTCGTAATATCGTTGGAGGTAATATCTACCTTTCCATCCTGTACATCTTTCGGATGTACAAACTTGATCTCGTCAATCAGATCCAGTTCTTTCAGAATCATGGCGCAAACAAGACCATCAAAATCACTTCTTGTCACAAGACGTTTTTTATCTGACATATTAAACTTCCTTCTTTTTCTTCCCCTATTCTAGCATTCTTCCCTTTACCGTCACCTAAAAAAATACCGATCCATCAGGATTCGGTATTCTTCCCCATCTTCTCAATCAGCGGATATGCAATTCCGCCCAGCACCCAGATAATCCAGCTGGAACTCCATCTTCCGGTTACACCGCTGTAGATAAAATACGCTGCTGTTAATAGCGTCCAGTACAAACCTTTCAAGTCTACATTCTGCTTGGCAGAAACCTTGAACTCTGATTCCTGCATTAAGCGCTTGCCTGTACCGATATGGAATGCGCCGCGCACACATCTGCGAACACCTTCCGCAACCAGCAGAAACATCCCAGCTACGCCAAGTCCGGCAATAAAGCTTGCGCCTCCCGACATGGCGCCTAATACAATAACCGGTATCAGAGAAACGATGAACAGCGCAACTGCAGTGGAAATATCTTTCTTCCCAGCTTCCTTCAGATGCTGACTCTCGGCAGCGATCTTATCTTCGATGGAGTACTCCGGCAGGAATGGCGTGCGATTCAGAAACTCATACTGCTTTCCAATACTGCCCGCCTTCATGAACCGTGTTACCGCAAGAGCGATCACCGCAAACATAACGCCTACCCCAAGCGGTACGATCACATCCTCATTGTTGAAAAACTGCTCTCCCATCGTACCTGTCAGGATGACTGGAACCACCGACAGAATACATTCTGCTACTCCCCTGGAAACAAGTTTTCCCTCTTCCTTCCGTGCCTGCAGGAAATGTTCCGTTTCCTCCGCACGCAATATGTAATAGCCTTCCTCTGTCTCCGTACGAAAGGTTTTCCGGACGGTCTCCTTCCATTCATCGACTGGATCTTTATAAATGGTTTCAGCCTCCGCTTCTTTCGGTTCCGCTACCTCTTCCTGAGTAGCTGAAACTGATATGACTTCCGGCATGGTATCTTCCTTCAACAGATAATCTGTTGACACATGGAACAGTTCCGACAGCTGCAGTAGCTTCTCAATTTCCGGCTGGCTTTGACCGCTTTCCCATTTGGATACGGACTGCCGGCTGATTCCAAGCCGGTCTGCCAGTTCTTCCTGGGACATCCCATTCTGTCGTCTGAGTTCCGCAATACGGTTTCCAATCATAGCTGAATACCCCCTGTACACAATCCTGACAGTTTTTTCTGCTGACGTCCACCAACCATCAGGTGCACTTATTCCGCAACCACTGGTTGCGGCTTGTCAGAACCGGATAGTCCGGCGGCTGATCTCTTTGACTGAGTGTACGCCGCACATATACATCGTATCTTCCAGTTCACTGCGAATCTTATCCAGATAGCAGGCAATGCCAGCTTCTCCTCCACCATAATAGGAGATTAATACCGGCCGGCATATCAGGCAGATATCAGCGCCCATTGCCAGTGCCTTGAATACATCCACGCCGCTGCGAATCCCGCCGTCCACCATGATCACGGTCCTGCCCTTTACCGCATCCGCAATCTCCATCAGTACCTCTGCAGTCGCAGGCGTATCTGACAATACTCTTCCGCCATGGTTGGAAACAATGATGGCATCCGCTCCTGCCTCAACCGCCTTACACGCTCCTTCTGCAGTCATAATGCCCTTTATGATAAACGGCAGACCGCAGTATTCCTTCAGCTCCCGCAGTTCGTCGACTGACTTGGTTGCGCCTCTTCCACCCATCAGGGTTTTCAGATGCGGCAGGCCTGCGCTGTCTACCACAACACACATTGCCAGCGGCTGCAGTTTGTCCTGATACAGATCCATCAGTTCTTTGATGTGTTCATTCGTATCCGGATTGAATACCGGAATGCCGGTATTGTCATGTGCGATGCCTGAGGCAATCGCTTTATCCCATACCCATCGGTAAAGCCCGTTCCCAAAGGCATGCAGGATGCCTCTGGATGCGCACGCCGCCATGCATTGTTCATTGAAATCACTGACATCATCCGTCGGGTTGAACTGTTTCTGAATGGATCCGATCGGTGCCGTCAGCAGCGGAAATGACAGCTTCCGTCCAAACAGACGGACAGAAGTATCTACCGGTTCTGCCGCTGTTATGGTATCCATGTTTACCCGGATCTTTCTCCAGGCATTGTAATTGTCATAAGCTCCATTCCCCGGTGCTTTGGAGCCGGGGCCTGGCATGGTATTGCCGCAGGCCAGTCCATTGCATACTGGACAAACCTTGCAGTTGGAGCTGATCCGCTTTTTTGCGTTTTCCAGTATATCTGCGTAATCCATTCCCTACTCCATGAAAGCTATACACTTCACCTGTGCAATCAGCTCCTCACTGAATCCTTCGAGATCTGACGTTGTAATTGCGCCTTCTGCAAGCAGACTTGCAAGAATCAGATTCATCCTGCTTCGCCTCATATCCGCAACAACCCCTGTTTTCTTTTTATCTTCTCTCAGACGCTTATCCAACGCCCAGAATTTTGTAGAGGCAGGCTGATCACATTCAAGCAATTCCACATATTCCCGATTCAATCGATCCATGTAAGCTTCCTGCCAGCCCGGTATCCTCTTACGTAATAATTTCCAGTCTTTCTCATTTATCTGATACATATAGGTCTTCCTCCAGATATTTTTATTGTATCGAAAGTGACGATAAAAATATTGTAGTTAGCAATTAGAATGCTTTACACAAGCCACGAAAATGCCCTTCAAAAAACCCATCGTTTTGGATGGGTGTTGTTGAAATTACTTTCTGCGGGTAATGTCTGCTTCCTGATTGATCTGCAGCAGCTTCTGATTGAGCTGACCTTCGATGCGTGCCAGTTCTGCCTCGGCAGCCTGACGCTTTTCGTGGCCTTCCTTCTGGATTGCGATTACTTCATCCAGAGTCGCAATGAGTTCTTCATTGGTATGCTGGAGCGTTTCGATATCAACAATACCGCGTTCGCTTTCTTTCGCTGTTTCAACCGTAGCCTGATGCAGAGTTTCCGCATTTTTCTTGAGCAGGTCATTGGTCATGTTGGTAACTTCACGTTCTGCCTCAAGTGCTTCCTTGGAGTGGCTGATGCCAAGTGCCAGTACAATCTGGTTCTTCCAGAGCGGGATGGTATTCACCAGTGTGCTCTGGATCTTCTGTGTCATCAGAGTGTCATTGTTCTGAATGAGACGGATCTGCGGTGCCATCTGGATGGAAATCTGTCTTGTCAGTTCCAGATCGTACAGCTTCTTCTCAAAGCGATCGCATGCCTGCGCAAGATCATTGGCAGCCTGTGCATCTTCCGGAAGTCCGGATTCCTGTGCTTTCTTTACGAGTGCAGGCAGCTCTGTCGCACGAACTTCTTCCAGTTTTTTCTTACCGGCGATAATATACATCGACAGCTCTTTTGTGTTCTGGGCGTTGCGCTCATAAAGCTGATCCAGCAGCGCGATATCTTTTAATAAAGTAATCTGATGATCTTCCAGTACGGCAGCGATCTTATCAACATTAGCCTCTGCCTTGTCATAGCGGGCTTTGTATTTTACAACCGAGTCGGTGCCCTTCTTGAACAGCTTTTCAAAGAAGCCTTTTTCTTTGTCATCATCTTCTGTTGTCTTCAGCTCTACAACAAGATCACTCAGCAGATTTCCGATCTCACCAAGATCCTTGGTGCGAACATTCTTCAGCGCAGAATCTGAAAAGTCACTTACCTTCTTCTGAGCCGCACTGCCATATTCCAGTACAGTATTCGATTCTGTAATATCAATTTTCTTGGAGAAATCTTCTACCGTCTTGCGCTCTGCTTCGGTCAGTTTGGCATCCGCAAAGAGTTCTTCAACGGTTCTGGCCTTCGGTGCTTCTGCCTGAAGCTCATCCAGCTTCTGTGCTTCTTCCTGAGGACTCAGCGTCAGTGTAATTTCCTGTGCCTGAGCCTGCGTATTGTTGTTGTTTTCGCTCATAATGACCCTCCGATTACGATCTGTTTTGTTCTGATTTTCAGTATAGCACACGCATTTCGCTGCGTTAACTGGAATACGGTTTCCGCAGCGCCAGCGCAAAAGAAAAACATCTGCGTTCCTGTACACAGATGTCTCAAAAATCGTTTACTTCAGCAGAGCGTTCACTCTTGCCTGTACCTGGTCGAAGTTATAGCCGGCCGCCTCAATGCGCTGTCTGCGCTCTGCACCATTTCCAAATTCCCCACGGATGACTGCTTTGGCAACTTCATCCAGATTGCCGGTCGGCGCGGAGCCCCCTGCCAGCATCTGATTTACGATACCCTGCACTTTGGCAAAGTCATAACCTGCGGCTTCAATCCGCTGTCTGCGTTCAGCGCCATTTCCGTATTCACCGCGAATGACCGCCTTCGCCACCGCTTCAAGTCCGGCGTTCCCGACAGCACTCAGTTTGCGGTTTACACGATTCTGAATCACTTCAAAATTGTATCCCGCAGCTTCCAGTTTTGCCTTGCGGTCTGCGCCATTGCCCCAGTCCCCATGAATGACTTCATCCACAATGGTGTCGATTGCCTTCAATGAGCTGGAGCTTGTGCTGCTTGACGTTGAATGTGAAATGTTGGAAGGCATGCCTGCCTTACTCCCGGAATTACCGCTGCTTGATCCAAATGATGGCATAATTAGTCTCCTCCTCTTCTGTTCTGGACCTGCATGATGTATTCGATTGCCGATTTAACGTGATTGCCCGTGCTGTGCATCGCTGCCTCTGCCTGCGCTTTTTCACAGCCTGTCACTTCCGTCACAATCGATATCGCCCGTTTCATCAGTTTGGCATTGGATGGTTTCATATCCACCATGAAGTTGGACATCACTTTCCCATTCAATACCATCGCTGTCGTACTGAGCATATTGAGAATCATCTTCTCTGCTGTTCCGGCCTTTAAGCGTGTTGACCCGGTCAGCACCTCCGGGCCTGTCAGTACTTCTGCTTTATAATCTGTCAGTTTACCAATTACACTTTCTTCATTGCATGCGATCGCTGCTGTATCAGCACCAACTGTTTTCGCATAGCGCAGCCCTTCCACAACATACGGCGTACTGCCGCTTGCGGCTAGGCCAATCACAAAATCATTCGCACATAACCCGTATGCCTTCAGCTGTTCCACTGCTTTGGACTGACTGTCCTCTGCGTTGCCGGTATAATCGATGCCTTCTTCAGCTGTCAGTGCGATTACCGTATCGGCAGATATCCCGAATGTTGGCGGCATCTCTGCCGCATCCAGCAAAGCCAGGCCTCCGCTGGTTCCGGCCCCTAGATAAAACACCCGATTGCCGTTTCGGATTGTTTCCGCATAGACTTCTGCCATACGTGCAATGGAATCCGCGCAGGCAGATACTGCCTCAGCGACGCTTCGATCTTCTTCATTCATCAGTTGAACGATTTCAACCGCACTCATTTCGCTCAGGTTTAATGATCGTGGATTTCTGGTTTCTGTACTCATACAGGTTCCGCTTTTTCTTAACTTCATTATAAAGACCTTTTATTATCTGTCCTACCTATTTATCGGTAAAATAAATTTATGAAAGTTATAACACTTGTAGAAAATACAGAAGGCAATGCTCATTGCCCGACAGAGCACGGACTCAGCTACTATATCGAAACCGGCACTCACCGTATCCTGTTTGATGCCGGCGCAGATGATCTGGTTGTTAAAAATGCAGAACAGCTTGGAGTCGATCTTTCAGCCGTTGACATCGCAATCCTCTCCCATGGTCACTATGACCATGGAGGCGGGCTCCCTGCCTTTCTGAACATCAATCACACTGCAACGGTATATGTACAGAAACGGGCTTTTGGCGCCTACTATTCCATCCACGCAGAGAAGAACCGGTATATCGGACTTCCCGAAGAACTTCGCGATCATAACCAGCTGGTACTGCTGGAAGGGGATTATACGATTGATTCCTCGTTATCGTTAGTTACCATTCATTCCGACAGCGAGCCCCGCCCTTCTGCCAATCACTATCTGAAAGAAAAAATCGGGGAATCGTTCATCCCGGATTCCTTCGATCATGAACAATGTCTTGTGATTCAGGAAAACGGATGCCGGTATCTGTTCAGCGGATGTGCACATCATGGAATCCTGAATATCCTTAACAGCTTTCACGAGCTCTATCACAGTGAACCGGACGCTGTATTCAGCGGCTTCCACATGAATCAGAAAGAAGGCTACAGCGATGAAGATATCCAGGTAATCGTTGACACCGCGGTGAAGCTCAGCTCCACTTCCACTACTTTCTTTACCGGTCACTGCACTGGTATCGCGCCATATGAGGCCATGAAAAAAATTATGGGTGATCAGCTTCACTACCTGCATTGCGGGGACAGTATCATACTTGATTCAAAAAAGAAAGGAACCAGTTACATGAAACTCCATAAGCTCTTCGCATGGGGAACCGTCGTATGTTTTGTGCTTACGATGATTACCGGCTATAAAAGAAAATAAATAGTTGAAAACAGCCACCCAGGGTAAGGTGACTGTTTTCATTAATATCATTTACAAAGGGGATAATTGTATGATCGGGAAAGGGATCCGATCTGATCAGAAGAGTTAGGGGTTGTTCTTCTGACTGTCTTTATAGTACCTGCCAACTGTTTCAGAAATATGTCAGGAATATGTGTAATTATGTGATTTTTTTACGGAGTCACTGCTGTTTTTCCCCCAGCAGCGGCGTGGAAATCTTCTGATTAAACCAGGTAATTAACGGCCCCATAAAGAATGCCGTAACAATCGTTCCGATACCAACCGTACCTGTCACTTCCATCCAGGTCATTCCGGCAGCTCTGCATAACACAATCCCGGCAGAAACACAGATGAGATCTGTGATGATGCGGCAGACTGAAAACGGAATTCGTTTCTGCCGCTCTGACCAGATCAATGACACTGCATCATAAGTTGATACGCCAAGATCTGCCGTGAAGTACAGCGAAGAAGCCAGACACAACAATACAATCGCCGCCAGCAGCAGAATAATACGGGAAACAATGGTCTGTTCAGGAAACAGTCGGACACAGAACGCCTGTGAGCCTTCTGCGATGTAACCAAGCAGGAACAGATTGATAAACGTCGCAAGTCCGATCTTACTGCGGTCCAGAGCGAAGGCAAAACTTAACAGGATCAGATTTACAAATACATAAAGTGATCCAAACCGGATCGGCAGTACAGCGTCAAGGCCGCTCATCAGGGTCTGAAACGGATCTACACCCAGTGCCGCATGTTTGAACATGCCAACACTGATTCCGCAGATCACTACTCCGGAGAGACTCATGACAATTCTTTTTTTCATCTGCTTATTCATAAAACAATTATTCCTCCTAAAAAGGCTTCTGTCCGTTATCAGAAGCCTTAAGTGTGTTATCGATTTCTGTTATCTATACCTCATATCCGTTAATTGCCATACAGGATCTGAACCAATTCAGAGTTCTTATCCAGAATCAGTGTTTTCCTTCCACTGCCGCTGAGGGACTCCTTCAAAGAATCCAGACCTCTGATGTATTCATAAAAGTCTGCTTTTTCCGGTGAATTATACGCGTCCTGCAGAATCCGCATGTATTCCTCTTCCCCTTC
>JAFWJY010000022.1 GCA_017514525.1 Solobacterium sp.
CCGAAATTGTCAGCGAACTGCTGGAAAACCTGATTCCTGCAGACCGGTTCAAAATGGAAATGAAGAATCCTTATTCCCCGGACTACATGACCTGCATTGAAGAAGCGAAAAAAGACCTTCGTGAAAAGGCAAGACCGGAACTGGTTGCCATGCCTGAATCTCTTGATGCGTACGATACGATTATCCTGGCTTATCCAAACTATTGGGGAACGATGCCGATGGCAGTATTTACCTTTCTGGAAGCGTATGACTTCTCGGGGAAGACCATTCTTCCGCTTTGCACAAATGAAGGTAGCGGTATGGGAAACAGCGAACGGGATATCAAGGCGACATGCCCAGGCGCAATTGTTAAAAACGGCCTGTCCATTACAGGCAGTCGCGCCGCAAAGTCTGAACCGGATCTGAAACGCTGGCTTTCCGCGAACGGCCTGATGTGAGGTATACCGCATGGAATATAAAAGCGGATACGTCTATGAACTGATGGATCAGGGAGGTCCCACAGATACCCGTGAACCGTACTTCAAAGACGCAGTGGATGAGATGATGCGCGCACGGGTTTTATGCGCTAAAGCGAATGCGGTTCTGCCGGATGACCCAACGTATGTGAGATACCTCGAAGAACTGTTTGGAAGAAGTCTGAAGGATGTTCGCATCCTGACACCGTTTACCTGTGATTTTGGGAATCGCGTAACGTTTGGCAAAGGTGTATTCATCAATCATTCTGCGATTCTCTCCGCTTCAGGTGGAATTGAATTCGAAGACGGCGTGATGACCGCTCCCGGACTGCATATTGCGACCATCAACCATGACATGAATGAACGGCATACGAAGTATACCTATGGAAAAGTATTGATCAAAAAGAATGCCTGGCTTGGAATGAATGTCACAATCTGCCCGGGCGTAACAATTGGGGAATATGCGGTTGTGGCCGCAGGAGCCGTAGTCACAAAAGATGTGCCGGACTATGCCGTTGTTGGCGGAGTCCCCGTAAAAGTGATCAGGTATCTGGACCCGAAAGAACAGAAAGAATGAAAGACGAACTGGAACACATTCGCGGATTATACCGCGACTACTGGAACTGCATGATTGCCAAAGACACAGACGGACTGCGCAGTCTCTTTGCGGATGATTATTATCTGCTCCATATGACAGGCGTCAGACAGTCTGCAGATGTGTTTCTGAAGGGCCTGAAGGATGGTACCTTCAATTATTACTCTGCCACTCATGATTCCATCGATGTTGTAATAACCAAAGATCAGGCAGAGATGACCGGACGCAGCAGGGTTGTTGCGGCAGTTTATGGCGGGCGGAAAAGCAGCTGGCGTCTGCAGGGAAAATTTACGCTGCGGAAGGAACAGGGAGCCTGGAAATTTACCAGCTCGGTGGCATCGACTTATTAAGAAAGGAAGGAAACAATGGAATACTTTAAATTGAATAATGATCAGAAGTGCCCGGTAATCGGAATCGGAACCTTTATGTTAACCCCAACAGATGCGGAAAACAGTGTTCGGGAAGCACTGAACATGGGGTATTCTCTGGTGGATACTGCTAATGCCTATGTCAACGAGCGGGCTGTTGGAAGGGCTGTTAAAGCAAGTAAAAAACAGCGGGAAGAGGTATTTCTTTCCACCAAACTGTGGCCGAGTGAATATGAGAATCCCAATGCGGTAGAGGAAACGCTGGAGCGGCTAGGCACCGATTACATTGATCTGCTTTATATTCACCAGCCGGCCGGCAACTGGATGGCTGGATATCATCAGCTGGAACAAGCCTATCGTAATGGAAAGGTTCGAAACATTGGGATATCCAACTTCGAAGGACGCTATTTCAGCGAGCTTGAAACAATGTGGGAAGTCATTCCGCAGTTTATTCAGGTGGAAGCGCATCCGTATTTCACGCAGAAGGAACTGCGTACGACTTTGGATCGCTATGGCATTCGGCTGATGAGCTGGTATCCATTAGGGCATGGTGACAAATCCCTTATCAATGAACCCGTATTTACAAGACTTGCGGCGAAATATGGAAAAAGCCCGGCTCAGATCATCCTGCGCTGGCATACGCAGATGGGATTTGCTGTTATCCCCGGCAGTAAGAATGTTACACATATCAGGGAGAATCTGAATGTTCTTGATTTCACGTTAACGGAAGAGGAACTCGCGGAGATCGCAACGCTTGATAAAGGGGAACGCTATTATCATCGTTCCGAAGAACAGCTCCGTTCGTTTGCGTCCTGGAAGCCTGATTTTGAAACGGCATAATTAAGACAGTTTGTCGATATAATTGATGCATGAAAGGAATAGAAACGTATGAACTATCGTGTCAATCGTAAAACCGGTGATCGTATCAGTGAAATCGGACTGGGGTCTTCCTACCTCCATGAAGCAGGGAAAGATGAAGGCATCAAAGCCTTGCGTGCTGCGGTGAACGGCGGCATCAATTACTTTGATCTTGCGGCAGGCCATGGCGCATCCTTTCCGATTTACGGAGAAGCGCTGGAAGAATACCGCAGCCGTATTTTCTACCAGATTCATTTCGGGGCGGATTATACCAAGGGAGATTATGGCTGGTCCCTTGATCTGGATACGATCCGACATTCAGTGGAATGGATGCTTAAGGAACTGCGGACCGATTATATCGACTATGGTTTTATTCATTGCCAGGATGAATTTTCAGACTGGGAAAGCTATCAGGCAAACGGTGTTTATGACTATATTCTCAAGTTGAAAAAACAGGGAATTGTACGTCATATCGGATTATCGTCTCATACCCCAAAGGTCATTAACCGGATCCTCGATGAAGCTGAGGTAGATATGCTGATGTTTTCCGTTAATCCAGCCTATGACTATGGGCATGGAGAATATGCCCATGGCGAAGTGGAGGAACGGGAGCGTATTTATCGCCGCTGTGAAGCAGAAGGAATCGGCATTTCCGTCATGAAGCCGTTTTCCGGCGGCCAGCTGCTGGACGCCGCAACCAGTCCGTTTGGCAAAGCACTGACCATTTACCAGTGTCTGAGCTACATTCTCGATAAACCGGGCATCTTAACAGCACTGCCAGGTGCAGCCAGTGAAGCAGATGTACTGAAGCTGCTTGCGTATTATGAACAGCCGGAAGAAGCTCTGGATTATTCCGCAATCGCTTCCTTTGAACCGATCCGTACCAGCGGCCGCTGTGTTTACTGCAACCACTGCAAGCCTTGTCCGATGGGCATTAACATTGGTCTTGTAAACAAGTATTATGACCTCGCAGTTGCCGGAGACGTACTTGCGGTGGAACACTACCGGACGCTTGAGCATCGCGCGGATGACTGTATTCAATGCAGGCACTGTGACAACCGCTGTCCGTTTTCGGTAAAACAGAGTGAACGGATGCAGGAGATCAAAGTCTATTTGAGTACGCGATAATTGTAGTCATTTCCATCGCATCCTGTGGTAGGATTAAGAACATCAAAGACAAGGGGAAAATTATGGGATTTGATCTTGGATATCTGCTGTTTCTGCAGGAATTGCGCAACGCGCTAGGCGGGGCGCTGGATGAATTTTTCAACGCATTATCAAAAATGGCTGTAACGGTCATGGCGATTTTGCCATATTACTTATACTGGTGCGTTGATAAAAGAATTGGGTTCCGTTTTATCCTGTCGTTTAATACGGCTGAAATTGTGAACGGCGTAACCAAACTGACTGTCTGCGCCTACCGTCCGTGGATTCGCTCCGATGCGATCATACCGGCTGGCGATTCCAAAGTGGCTGCTACCGGATATTCCTTTCCAAGCGGACATACGGTCTGTGCGACTTCTGTTTACGGCAATACTGCACTATGGCAGTATAAGCGCAACCGATGGATTTCCATTGTTTGTATTGTTCTTCTGCTTCTGACCGCTTTTTCACGAAATTTCCTCGGTGTTCATACGCCGCAGGATGTCGTTGTTGGAATGCTGGAGTCGGCTTTGATTATCTTTGTGATCGTGCGTCTGGAGCCAAAGCTGAAGGAAAAGAATGCGCTGCTGGATAAGCTCACCTTCATTGGAATCGCTGTTGGACTTCTGACGATCGTCTACGTGCTGTTAAAACCGTATCCGATGGATTATATTAACGGCGCACTGATTGTTGACCCGAAAAAGATGATGCCGGATCACTTCCGTGCAGTAGGTTTATTTGTCGGAACACTGGCGGGGAGCTATATCGATCGTCACTATCTGCACTATGAAGTGCCGCTTCATGACAGCCGTCTCCCGCTGCTTGGGATTGTCGGCTTTATTCTCATGAATGTCTGGAAAGAGCTGTTCGCAAACGCTACCGTTGTACTGGCGTTTGGGCCGCTCTGGGGAAACCTTCTGGCAGGCCTCATCCTGGCGTTCTTTGGTGTCGCAGTCTATCCGATGCTGATTCAGAAAGCAATAAAAAAGCCGGAAGCACCGATCGTCAATCTGAACGTGAAGGAAGCTGAAACTGTAAAATAACTGGAATAGGGGCTGGTCTTCAGCTCCTTTTCATTTTTTAAGGGACTCTGCTTTCAAAAGGGTCGGCCATTCGTTAGAATGAAAGCGTGAGGATTTATGGATAAAAGTAATACGAAAAACAATTCGTTTTTTCTGAAAGGAATCGTTATTTTAGCAATTGGAATCGCAGTCAATCTGCTGGGTTCTCTGTTTGCGACTTCTCTGCATCTGCCGGTTTATCTGGACTGTCTTGGCACGATTCTGGTATCCGCGATGGGCGGATATCTTCCCGGCACGATTGTCGGCTTTGTGTCGAACCTGATCAACGGTTTTAAGGATCCGACCAATGCCTACTATGCCGTTCTCAGTGTCATGATCGGTGTAATCACGGCTTACTATGCAGAGCGGGGCTATTTCAAATCTTTCTGGAAAGCGTTGCTTGTAGTATTTCCATTGGCGCTGATTGGCGGCTTCTTTGGATCAATCTTAACGTATCTGATTAACGGCTTTGGCATTGGAGATGGCATTTCTTCTGAACTTGCCTTGTCGATTCTCAAGGAAGGCAAATTCGGCATTTTCCTGTCGCAGCTTTCCTCGGACATGCTGTATGACATCTTTGACAAGCTCATAACGATAGTGATTGCCTTCTTCATCCTGAAGGTGATCCCGCAGAAGGTGCAGGATTCCTTCCAGTTCCAGGGCTGGAAACAGACACCTTTAAGTGCGGAGGAGACGAAGCATGCCTATAAGAGTGCCAAATCCGGACGGTCCCTGCGCTCCAAGGTTCTGTTATTGATCGGTGTCGCAACCGTGTTTATTGCGGCTGCTACGACCGGTATCAGCTTTGTGCTGTACCGGCGCGCAATGATGAATGATCACACTCAGGTCGGTAAAGGTGTGGCACGTCTGGTGGAAAGCGTCATCGACGGCGATCGTGTGAATGAATTTATCGAACAGGGCGAGCAGGCAGAAGGCTATGCAAAGATAGAAGATGAACTCGAAAAGATTCGTTCCACGTCGGAAGATATCCTGTATGTCTACGTCTATAAAATAGAAAAAGACGGCTGTCATGTTGTGTTTGATCTGGATACCGAAGATACACCGGGTGGAGAACCGGGTGACATCGTTCCGTTTGATGAGAGCTTTGAGCCGGTACTGGATGATCTTCTGGCAGGCAGACCAATCGAACCGCTGATTACGAATGATACCTTTGGATGGCTGCTGACGATGTATGAACCGATTCGCGACTCGAAGGGTGTGACGCAGGCATATGCCTGTGTGGATATCTCCATGGCGCAGGTCACCCTGGATGGAATTGAATTTCTGACAAAGGTGGTGGCACTGTTCCTTGGCTTCTTTATCATGATTGTGGCGATTGGATTGTGGTTTGCGGAATATCACATGATTCTTCCAATCAACACCATGGCAATTGCCGCAAACCGCTTTGCCTATCAGACGGAAGAAGACCGTGAAGACAGTGTTGAACATTTCAAAAATCTGAATATCAGGACCGGAGATGAAATTGAAAATCTGTACCAGTCGTTTGGTATGACGATTGAAGAAACGGTGCAGTACATTGCCGATATTCAGGAACAGTCAGATGTCATTAATAAAATGCAGAATGGTCTGATCCTGGTTCTTGCGGATATGGTGGAGAGCCGTGACAAGTGCACTGGCGACCATGTACGCAAGACGGCGGCTTACTGCCGTATCATACTTGATCAGATGCGCAGGGACGGCATGTTTGCGGATCAGCTGACTGATGAATACATTAATGACGTAGTCAATTCCGCGCCGCTTCATGATATCGGCAAGATCAAAATATCAGATGCAATTCTGAACAAACCAGGCAAGCTTACCGATGAAGAATTCAATGAAATGAAGAAACATACGCTTGCCGGCAACGAGATCATACAGCAGGCAATGGAACTGGTATCTTCGGATACCGGCTATCTCCAGGAAGCCAAGAATCTGGCTACCTATCACCATGAGAAGTGGAACGGCACCGGTTATCCGACCGGACTGAAAGGGGAAGAGATTCCGCTTTCTGCCCGTGTCATGGCTGTTGCGGATGTGTTTGATGCACTGGTATCCCGCCGCAGCTATAAGGAACCATTCAGCTTTGAAAAAGCAATCAGTATTATTGAAGAAGGCTCCGGCAGTCACTTTGATCCAAATGTTGTAAAGGCATTCCTGGAAGTAAAGGACAAGGCGCATAAAATTGCGGAAGCCAATCTCGCCAAAAGCGGCGGTATGGGACATACCATGCTGATGGAGGCAATCAAGGATACTGGAACAACTGCCAGTTAAGGGCTGTGTGCCGATCATGACGATTTTCATTTTTCAAAAATAATCTGTGGTACTATTTTTTCAGAAAAAAACAGTTGTTTTCAGGAGTATTTAGGATGAAGTTTGAACGGAGAATTTTGCGCCGGGATATGATACAGTGCGCTCTTTGTGCAGATGCGCCATGTTCGAAGGCGTGTTCCAAACTGGAACCGGATCGCTGCCTTCGCAGCATCTGGTTTGATAATGAATCGGAAGCGGCACGATTACTGCCGAAGACAAACCCGTGCATCAGCTGTTCTGCTCCATGTGAGTCAGCCTGTGTAAGACCACACGAAGTTCCGATTCAAACACTGGTAAACCGTCTTTATGAAGAGGTAAAACCAACTCTTGTAGAACCGATTCCAGAATCAGACGATATCCTGCGTTGTGATCTGTGCGGAATTCCGCTGGAGAATCCGTTTCTGCTGTCATCTTCGGTTGTCGGCAATAATTATGACATGTGTGCCCGTGCCTTTGAGGCAGGCTGGGCTGGTGTAGCCTACAAAACCATCTGCAACTTTGAGATCCATGAAGCTTCTCCCAGATATGCCGCTATTACCGGCGATAATGGAACGATGATCGGGTTCAAGAATGTAGAACAGCTGTCGGTCCATTCGGTAAAGGAGAATCTGGAAGTGTTCCGCAAACTGAAAGAACACTATCCAACGAAACTGGTACTGGCGTCCATCATGGGTCAGAACGAAACGGAGTGGGAGGAGCTGACAAGGCTGTGTGACGAGTACGGTGCAGATGCCATTGAACTGAATTTCTCCTGTCCGAACATGATGGAGGAAGGACTTGGCTCTGATATTGGCGCGATACCGGAACTGGTAGAACAATATACCAGAGCGGCGCGCCGTGGAACATCGAAGCCGATCCTGGCGAAACTGACGCCGAATGTTGAATACATTAGTGAGGCGGCTACAGCCGCAAAACGTGGCGGTGCGGATGGAATTGCGGCAATCAATACGATCAAAAGCGTTATGAATATCAATCCCTATACCTATCTTTCTGCTCCGGCGGTACATGGCATGTCTGCTGTCGGTGGTTACAGCGGCAATGCGGTCAAGCCAATCGCACTGCGGTTTATTACAGAACTTGGACAGAATGAGGAACTGAAGGGAATGCATATCAGCGGCATGGGCGGCATTGAAAGCTGGAAGGATGCGCCGGAATTTATTCTGACAGGGTCTGCCTCCGTTCAGGTGACAACGGCTGTCATGCAGTATGGACAGCGGATCATCGATGATCTGAAATCCGGACTGAAGGAATATCTGTATCTGAGTGGGTATAAATCCATTAAAGATGTAGTCGGTGCGGCTCTGGAGACGATTGGAGAAAACACGGATGTACTGGAACGAGATACAGTCATCTACCCGAAGTTTCTTGGTGATCGCTGCATTGGCTGCGGCCGCTGCATGATTTCCTGCAGCGATGGCGGACACCAGGCAATCAGGATGAATGAAAACCGCAGACCGGTAATGAATCCGAGTCGCTGTGTCGGCTGTCATCTCTGTGTTCTGGTATGCCCGAATAACGCGATCCGTTCATCCGGCAAACGGGTTGCGCTGCAGTCACAGAATTCATAAATACAGGCTCTTTCATCGAAAGTGTGAACAATCCACTTGATGAAAGGGCTTTCTTTGAGGTTTAATAAAAATTAGGTAATCCTAATTTAGGACTGTCAAGGAGGACAGATAATAATGTTAAGAATTGGAATGTTGACGAGCGGTGGCGATTGCCAGGCATTGAATGCTGCGATGCGTGGTGTTTTCAAAACAGTCACAAAGAATTCAAAAGAACCGGTAGAGTTCTACGGATTTGAAGACGGCTACAAAGGCCTGATCTACAGCAAGTTCCGGATCCTGACGGAATCCGATTTCTCCAATATCCTGACGGTTGGCGGAACCATGCTTGGTACTTCAAGATGCCCGTTCAAAACCATTCGTGAACCGGATGAAAAGGGACTCGACAAGGTAGAAGCGATGAAGCAGACCTACTATAAGCTGCAGCTGAACTGCCTGGTTATGCTGGGAGGCAATGGCTCGCACAAAACAGCCAACCTGTTAAGCGAAGAAGGTCTGAATGTCGTTACACTTCCCAAGACCATTGATAACGACCTCTGGGGAACCGATATGACCTTCGGCTTCCAGTCTGCGGTTGATATCGCAACACGTGCGATCGATGAGATTCATACAACTGCTTCTTCTCATGGCCGTGTCTTTATCGTTGAGATCATGGGCCATAAGGTAGGCTGGCTGCCGTTGAATGCAGGTCTGGCCGGCGGCGCAGATATTATTCTGCTGCCGGAGATCCCATATGATCTCAAGAAGATCGTTGATGTCATTGAAGAGCGTGATAAGGATGGTCACCGCTTTACAATCATTGCGGTTGCGGAAGGCGCAATCTCCAAAGAAGATGCGAAACTCTCCAAAAAGGAATACAAGAAAAAGCTGGCGAACTATGCGTTCCCGTCTGTTTCCTATGAACTGGCGGACCAGATTACCAAGAAGACCGGTCGTGAAGTGCGTGTTACCGTTCCGGGCCATGTACAGCGCGGTGGTGCACCAGTGCCTTATGACCGTGTATTCGCAAGCCGTCTTGGCGTAGAAGCAGGAAACCTCATCCTCAAGGGTGAATATGGCTTCATGGTTGGCTATAAGAATCGTGAAATGGTAAAGGTTCCGCTGGCGGAAGTTGCTGGAAAGCTTAAAACAGTTGATCCGAAGGCCCGCATCATCAAAGAAGCGAAGATGATGGGTGTCAGCTTCGGCGACTGATCCTGCATAAAATCGAATAAGCAAAAGGAGGAAAATATGGCTAATCGGTTTGTATTAAATGAAACATCCTATCATGGCGCAGGTGCCGTCAAGGAAATCGTTCCGGAGATCCAGAACCGCGGTTTCAAGAAGGTGTTTGTCGCAAGTGATCCCGACCTCATCAAATTCGGCGTAACAGCCAAGGTAACGGACCTGCTGGAGGGTGCAGGAATTGCGTATGAAGTATATTCCGATATCGTACCTAATCCAACAATCGAAAATGTCCAGAATGGTGTCAAAGCATTCAAGGAAAGCGGTGCTGAGGCAATCGTAGCGATTGGCGGCGGATCCTCCATGGATACCTCCAAAGCGATCGGCATCATCATCACAAACCCGGAATTCGAAGATGTCAGAAGTCTTGAGGGTGTCGCTCCAACCAAGAAGCCCTGTGTTCCGATTCTCGCCGTTCCGACGACTGCCGGTACGGCGGCGGAAGTAACGATCAACTACGTGATTACGGACGTTGAAAAGAAACGTAAATTCGTCTGCGTAGACCCGCACGATATTCCGGTTGTCGCATTCGTTGATCCGGAAATGATGAGCTCTATGCCGGCTGGACTGACTGCCGCTACCGGTATGGATGCACTCACCCATGCGATTGAAGGCTATATCACAGCCGGTGCGTGGGAACTGTCTGACATGTTCCATATCAAGGCAATCCAGATCATCGCCAAAAACCTTCGCAGCGCAGTTGCCAATGAACCGGCTGGCCGTGAGGCAATGGCACTGGCACAGTATGTTGCGGGCATGGGTTTCTCCAACGTTGGTCTTGGCGTTGACCACTCCATGGCGCATACACTGAGTGCTTACTACAATATGCCCCATGGCAAGGCTTGTGCGACACTGCTGCCGACCGTTATGGAATTCAACGCTGACGCAACCGGTGAAAAGTATCGTGATATCGCGGCTGCGTTTGATGTAGAAGGCGCTTATACCATGCCGCTGGAAGATGCGCGCAAAGCTGCGGTCGCTGCCGTCAAGAAACTCGGAGAGGATGTCGGTATTGTGATGAGCCTGAAGGGCGTCGTCAAGGATGAAGATATTGATCAGCTTGCCGCAGATGCCTTCAAAGATGCCTGCACACCTGGCAACCCGAAACCAGTCAGCCCTGAAATCATTAAGGAACTTTATCTCAGCCTGATGAAATAAGAACGGTTTCCAACCCAATTCAGATCCGAATCAGGAATCTTCAAGCCTCTTCTGGTTGCTGAATCAGAAGGGGCTTTTCTATTTAAAATTGACGCTCGTTGTGCAACCTCTGATGTTTCTTGAAAACAATCGCAAAATATTCGAAAATGGCTTATTTATCGGCTTTTAAACGAATTCTTCGGATTGAAAATGAGGCCGGAAAACGGCACAAAAAAATGTAACAAACTTTCAGACTTATTTCGCTTGCGTTTATGGGAAGTCTTGCTATAATCAAAGTGCCAAGCAGAGATAGTTGGAAATGCAACTATCTCATAAGCATAGAGAAAATAAAGTAAGAGGAATTGTATGAACGTTATTAAAAGAAGCGGTGAAGAAGTTGTATTTGACGCCGATAAGATTGAAAATGCGGTACGTAAAGCGAACGCCGCTACTGTTGAAAATGCACAGGTAGATGAAGAACAGATCAAGGCAATCACACAGCGTGTTATTGATGAGTGCAGTAAGATTCAGCGTGCACTTGCGGTCGAAGAGATCCAGGATATGGTCGAGACCGAAATCATGGCAGAGCGTGCCTTCCAGCTTGCCCATAACTATATTACGTATCGTTATGAGCGGGCGCTTGTTCGTAAAGCCAATACCACTGACAAGCAGATCCTGTCTCTGATTGGCCGTTACAACGAAGAAGCCAAGCAGGAAAACTCCAATAAAAACCCGACCGTGAACAGCACCCAGCGTGACTATATGGCGGGTGAAGTATCCAAGGACATTACGCGTCGGTTCCTTCTTCCTCAGGATATTATTGATGCCCATGAAAAGGGAGTCATTCATTTCCATGATGCGGACTACTTTGCACAGCCGATGTACAACTGCTGCCTCGTCAATCTGGATGACATGCTGCAGAACGGCACTGTGATCAGCGAGACTGCAATTGATAAACCCCACAGCTTTGCGACTGCGTGCAATATCGCAACTCAGATCATTGCACAGGTCGCTTCCAACCAGTATGGCGGACAGACCATTACACTGGCTCATCTGGCACCGTTTGTTGAAGTGTCCCGTCAGAAGATCCGTAAAGCAGTCGCCGAAGAACTGGCAACAGCCGGAATCGAAGTCGATAATGACAAGATCAATGCGATTGCAGAAGAGCGTGTACGTAAGGAAATACAGACTGGTGTACAGACCATCCAGTATCAGATCATCACACTCATGACCACTAACGGTCAGGCTCCGTTTGTCACTGTTTACATGTATCTGGATGAAGCACCGGAAGGCCAGACCAGAGACGACCTTGCGCTGATCATTGAGGAAATGCTCAAGCAGCGCATGAAGGGTGTCAAGAATGAAAAGGGCGTTTACATTACCCCGGCGTTCCCGAAACTCATCTATACACTGGATGAAGACACTATTCATGAAGATTCCAAATATTACTATCTGACGAAGCTTGCGGCAGAATGCACCGCTAAGCGCATGGTTCCGGACTACATCTCCGCCAAGATCATGCGGGAGCTCAAGGGAGACATCTATCCCTGCATGGGCTGCCGGTCATTCCTGACACCGGACCGCTTTACAGATGTCGGAGTTGGCAATATTGCCAATGCCAAGGATTACGAACCGGGCAAACATCGCTACTATGGCCGTTTCAATCAGGGTGTTGTCACACTGAACCTTGTTGATATTGCATGTTCCTCCGGCAAGGATATGGATGCGTTCTGGAGAATCTTTGATGAACGTCTCGATCTCTGCCACAGAGCGCTTATGATCCGTCATAACCGCCTGAAGGGAACTCCGAGCGATGTCGCTCCGATTCTCTGGCAGAATGGCGCGATTGCCCGTCTTGAAAAAGGCGAAGTGATCGACAAGCTGCTCTATGATGGATATTCCACGATCAGCCTTGGCTATGCAGGACTTGCGGAATGCGTTTACTACATGCTCGACAAGTCTCATACATCCGAAGAAGGAAGAAAATTCGGCCTCGCGGTCATGCAGCATATGAATGATGCATGTGCGAAGTGGAAGAAGGAAAGCAACATTGACTTCTCCGTTTATGGAACACCAATTGAAAGCACGACCTACAAGTTCGCTAAATGCCTGCAGGAACGCTTTGGCATCATCCCGCATGTCACAGATCGCAACTACATCACAAACAGCTATCACATTCATGTCACCGAAGAAATCAATGCGTTTGATAAGCTGACACAGGAAGCCAAGTTCCAGCACCTGTCTCCGGGCGGCGCTATCTCTTATGTAGAAGTTCCGAACATGCAGAATAATATTCCAGCTGTACTTGCTGTAATGAAGCACATTTACAACACCATCATGTATGCGGAGCTGAACACCAAGAGCGATTACTGCCAGAAGTGCGGATACGACGGTGAAATTGAAATCGTTGAAGATGAAAACAAGAAGCTGATCTGGAAGTGCCCGAACTGCGGCAATACCGATCAGAATACGATGAATGTCGCAAGACGTACCTGCGGCTATATCGGAACCCAGTTCTGGAACCAGGGAAGAACACAGGAAATCAAAGAACGTGTCCTCCACCTGTAATCGGGTACAACAAATTAAACAAAGACAGCAGAATGAACTCTGATTCTTCTGCTGTTTTACGTATCGGCGCCGCAAATAAAATGGCATGAGCACAGGGACAAGTTCTGTTATGTGAGCAGGCAAATGACGGAAGGACCCGGAGTTCTCATTTACATTAAAAAGAAATTATTCAGCGGCACCGATAGTGTAAACTGAATAAGGTAACAATGTGTTGGAGCATATCTGAAAATGGCTAAAAAGAAGACGAAAGAGAAATCTTACCGCAGCATAAACGGAAGAATGTATCTGGTAATCGTATTGCTGGTATTTTTTGCGGCGATGATCTGTATTATTTATACGTCACGGTTTTATCTTGGGCAGCTGTTAATAAGGTTTGCCACAAACACCTCAATCATTTCGGATTCCTATGCGGATTTCTTTGATGATCCTCAGCTTGATGATCTGGTTATGTTCGTAACTTCAGACGATTATCAGAACATCAGAAAACAGGCGAAAGCAGAAAACAATCCGGAACTGATCCGAAAAGCCGTTCAGGAAGCAGGATTGGATGAATTCATCGAAACGAACAAACAGCGACTGAACAGTGTTCAGGAAAATAATAAGATTGCGGATCTGTATATCGCTTCCTGCGATATGGAGAACAGCTGCTATTATATACTGCGGACCAATGATATTCTCGCCAGCGATGGCGATAAGCTGCTGTATGAGACAAGGCCGGAAGAGATCCGAAATCTCACTTCAACAACGGCCTCTTATTCCTTAAACCTGGATGGACCAACGGAAAATGCTGTAGCCCGTATTGTGTCAATGTCCCCAATCGGTGTTTCTGCGGATAAGCGTATGTCGATCTGGCTGGTCAGTGAAGAAGACGCAGTGCCGTTCGTAAATGATCTGTTTGGGTTCATTGGAAGAATGTTCCTGTTCCTGCTGATCGTGTCTTCGGTCTTTGCCATTATTGGTGTTTTGATTCTGCGTCATCAGCTTACGAGCCCGATTATTAAACTGAAGCGCAGCGTCGTAAACTTTGAAAAACATAATACAGCGGAAAAATCAGCACTGCCGGTTGATCCCGGTATCAATCGTCCTGACGAGATCGGTGATCTCAGCAGATCCCTGTATTCGCTCGAACAGAACGTCTATGAGACGCAAAGCGCACTTTCAAAGCTGTCTGAAGAAAAAGGCCGTATGAGTGCACAGCTTTCCATTGCGGCTTCGATTCAGCAGGGCGTACTGCCAAGTGAATTCCCAACACATGAGTGTTTCGAGCTGTATGGACTGATGCAGCCGGCAAAGGAAGTCGGCGGGGACTTCTTTGATTACTTCATGGTTGACGACAGTCATCTGGCTATGGTGATTGCGGATGTCTCAGATAAAGGCATTCCTGCTTCTCTGTTCATGATGACTTCCAAAACATTGCTGAAATCCCAGGCGCTCTCAGGCAAAAGTCCTGCCGCTGCACTGGAATCTGTTAACAACTCTCTTTGTGAAAACAATCCAGCCAACTACTTTGTTACGGTATGGTTTGGCATCCTCGATCTTTGTACCGGTCATATGGTAGCTGCTAACGGCGGTCATGAATTCCCTATGGTATCCTTTGGCGGTAAACCGTTTGAAGTCTATAAGGATATTCATGGACTGGCGCTTGGTTCATACGGCGGCATGAAATACAAAGAGTATGAGCTTCAGTTTGAAGAGGGCGACCGCATCATCGTTTACTCTGATGGCGCGACCGATGCGATCAATCAGGAGGAAACTGCATTTGGTATTGAAAACCTGGAAAAAACAGTGCAGGAGCTTGGAAATGGTCATAATGCAGAACAGCTTGTACACGGTGTGCTGTCAAAGCTGATGGATTATTCAAAGGATACTTATCAGTTTGACGATATTACACTGCTTTCCATGACCTATCTGAAAAAGAAATCAACAGAGGAATAACCATGTATTACGGAACGATAAAAAAATATGATATCGCGGATGGAGAAGGCGTACGCGTGACGTTGTTTGTCAGCGGCTGCACGAACCACTGCAAGGGCTGCTTTCAGCCGGAGACCTGGGATTTCTGTTATGGAAACCCTTATACCGAAGAGACAGAACAGGAACTGATCAATGCATTACACGATGAAAACATTCAGGGCCTGACACTGCTTGGCGGAGAACCCTTTGAACCGGAGAACCAGCGGGAACTGGTCAAGCTGCTTCGACGGGTCCGGGCTGAGCTGCCGGAAAAGGATATCTGGTCCTATACCGGATTTGTCTATGAGAAAGACCTGCTGGCAGGACAGCGCAAGCACTGTGAAGTAACAGATGAAATGCTGTCGCTGCTGGATGTACTGGTTGATGGACCGTTTGTAGAAGAACTGAAAAACATCCGCCTGATATTCCGCGGTTCGTCCAACCAGCGTGTGCTGAACATGAAGGAAACCCTGAAACAGGGTAAGCCGGTAATCTATATTGCGTGAGGAAACATGGATACCATTCCTGCAGATCTTGAAACGCTTGTATTTGAAAAAAGCCGTATGAATGAGCAGAAGCTGCTCGCATACGGTTTTCGTCATACCAAAAGCGGATGGACCATAACGATTCCGTTTCATGACCAGGAATTTGAAGCGCACATACGTGTTTCCAAAGATGGTGCAGTAACAGGTACGGTCATTGAGGCGGAGCTGCAGGAAGAATATCTGCCGCTGCGGGTTGCCTCGCAGACCAGCGCATTTGTCAGCACGGTACGTCAGGAATATTATGACCTTTTGCTGGATATACGGGATAAGGCATTTGATGAACAGCTGTTTCGCAGTGCGCAGGCCAATCGGATCGGTGCCCGTATAGAACGTGAATTCAACGACGGGTTTGATCACCCGTTTAAAAAACGTCCGGACAACACCTGTCTGCGCATTCCCGGCAATCAGAAATGGTATGGACTGATCATGTATGAGGAACGCGCAAAAGTGCAGCAGGATGATTCTGAAGGATATGTGGAACTGATTAATCTGAAGGTACCTGAAGCAGAAGTATCCAAACTGATCTGTGAAACCGGCATTTATCCTGCCTGGCATATGAACAAGAAGACATGGGTATCTGTGCTATTGGATGATACGCTGAAAGATGACCGTATCTGGGCTTTGATTTTGCAAAGCAGGAATCTGGTATCCGGTACTGCCGTGCCCAAGGCAAGCAACGAGTGGATCGTTCCCTCAAATCCGAAGTACTACGATATCAAACGGCATTTCCGGATCAACCACATCTCGCATTGGAAACAGTCCATTCGTGCCAGTGTAGGGGATATTGTCCATATTTATTCCGGTGCGCCAGACTCTGCGATTCTGTATAAAACAATCGTAGTGGAAACCGATATCCCATCTCCGTATCAGGATCGCAACATCAGAATGAAAAAGGTCATGAAGCTGAAAGATGTAAAAAAATACCCGCCGGAACTGCTCACGATGAAAGTGCTGCGTACCTTCGGCGTACGCTCCATGCAGGGCAGCAAGCGCGTGCCGCTGGAACTCAAGAAGGTAATCGACCGGCTGGAAGAAATTGACTGAACTGCACATAAAAAATGGATGCCGCGGCATCCATTTGCTTACTTCCGGTGATAAAGCTTTTTGTGCTGGTAGACTGGATCAAAGGTGACATTAATGCCAAGCTTGCGATACATATTGGCATCTTCTGCCGGCAGGATAACCGTGCTGTGTGCTTCGGATCCCTTCAGGGAAGACAGCTGCTTCATCGCTTCCGCACAGGTTTCATTGGTCTTGGCAACAATGCTTAAGGCAATTAACAATTCATCAGTATGAAGACGGGGATTGTGATTGCCGAGGTTTTTGATTTTCAGATCCTGAATTGGTTTGACATAGGCTGGTTCGATCAGGTGCTTGTTTTTGGAGATGCCGGCCATGGATTTGATCGCGTTGATAATGGCGGCAGAGCTTGGGCCAAACAGACTCGATGTCTTGCCGGTAATGATCTTGCCGTTTGGAAGTTCAATTGCCATGGCAGGGGCGCCAGTCGCTTCCGCCTTGGCGCGTGCGACGCCGACGCAGGCTCTGTCTTCCGGAGATACATCGGCTTTATTCATCAGGACTTTGATCTTTTCAACACTTTCTGGATTGATCTCATCCCGCCATGCCTCGACAACGGTCTTGTAATACCGGCGCAGGATTTCCTGCTTGGAAGCCTCTTTGGCTGCCTCATCATTGACGATGCAGTAGCCGACCATATTAACGCCCATATCAGTTGGTGATTTATAGGGGCTTTCATTCTGAATCGCTTCGAACAGACGATTGAGTACCGGGAAGATTTCAACGTCACGGTTGTAGTTGATTGCCGTAACGCCATAGGCATCGAGATGGAAGGGGTCAATCATGTTGACATCATTGAGGTCTGCAGTTGCGGCTTCATATGCAAGGTTGACCGGATGGTTCAGCGGCAGGTTCCAGACCGGGAAGGTCTCAAACTTGGCATAACCGGATTTAATGCCTTTGCGGCTGTCGTTATACAGCTGGGAAATGCAGGTTGCCATTTTTCCGGATCCAGGACCTGGAGCTGTTACGACAACCAGCTGACGGCTGGTTTTGATGTGGTCATTCTTGCCAAGGCCCTCCGGACTGACAATGAAATCGACATCGGTCGGATAGCCTGGAATCGGGTAGTGCAGATAGGACTTGATGCCATCTGCCTTCAGCTGCTTGCGGAAGGTATCCGCAGCGGGCTGATGGGCGTATTGGGTGATGACAACAGAACCGACATACAGGTCGAGTGCTTTCAGGGCATCGACAATGCGCAGCAGTTCCTGATCATAGGAAATGCCGGTATCACCGCGCAGTTTGGAATGCTCGATGTTGTTGGCGTTAATGCATATAATGATTTCGACTTTATCCTTGAGCTCGGTCAGCAGCCGGATTTTGTTGTTTGGCTCATATCCCGGAAGAACACGTGCCGCATGATAGTCTTCAAACATCTTGCCGCCAAATTCCAGATAGAGCTTGCCGTCAAACATCTTGATGCGTTCGAGAATCTTGTCTCGCTGCATTTTCAGGTATTGCTTAGAATCAAACGCCAGTTCTGTCATAACTTACCCTCATTTCTTGTATGGCATCCCAAACAACAGGTACCAATTCAGTTTTTTATTATAACGTAAAAGACAGGCAACGCATTTTGGATTTTTAAAGCGGAAACAGAGAAAGTGGA
>JAFWJY010000255.1 GCA_017514525.1 Solobacterium sp.
ACGTACGGTAATACAGGCAGATCGTCGCATAGCTGCCATTTTTGAGACGAAATCCCTTTGGAATCATCCCAAGCTGTTGAAATCCCAGTCGTTCATACAGATGCCGGGCATGAATATTGGATTCCACAACGGCATTGAACTGCATGATCTGAAAGCCCAGCCGTTTTGCCTGTACCAGACAGTCTGTTACCAGCTGTTCTCCAATATGCTGCCCGCGCTTTCTGGAATCTACCGCATAGCTGGCGTTGCAGATATGGCCGCATCGGCCGATATTGTTTGGATGCAGGATATACAGTCCAACAACATTTCCATTTTCTTCCGCAACACCGCAGTAACTTTGTGATGCGAAGAATTCCGCTCCTGTTTGTTCGTTCAGATATTCTTCCTGCGGAAACGCAACGCCTTCTTCCACTACTTCATTCCAGATGCGGATCATATCCGCAAGATCTGATTCCTGATATGTTCTGACTGCCATCGTTCACCTCACTCAAGTTCAAGCTTCATGCCCACCCCGACTTCTTCTACCGGAAGCTCCATCATCATTCGATGTTTCGCCTTAAGACATACGCAATGACATGGATACAGGGTGCCGGTTGTATTCGTCTTCAGAAACTGAACCGTTTCATCCAGCTGTCTGTTTTCTTCCATCAGATGGAATCCGCCGATCACGCCCTGAATCGGCTGTTCAGTGTCTGTCACCGAACGAGCATACGAGAGAATATTACAGATCCCGCTGTGCGAACATCCGGTTATCACAAACAAGCCTTCTGTACCGTTATAGACCAGTGCGGAATCATCCATCACATAGTCCTTTCGCCAGTTTGTTTCATCGCTCCATTCACCAATCGGCGTCTTGGCTTCAAAGGATGTGATTCGCGGAATCTCACCCAGCCAGATAAGCCTGGAAGTAAGCGCAATTGGTTTTGTCCCATCCACAATCTGCAGGCCATGGGCCAGGCAGTCCGCTTTCGTAAACGGTGCTCCAACTGATTCTCCAAGGTACCGTCTTTTCGCAAACACCAGCGGATGCGCAATCAGCTTTACCTGTGACAGGTCATACTTCTTCCAGAGAAAGGTGAGACCGCGGGTATGATCATTGTGGCCATGGGAAAAGATGATCGCTGTAAGCCTGGACAAATCAATGCCCATCAACGCTGCGTTCTTTAGTGCAGCATCGGAATAGCCGGTATCGAACAGAATCCGTTCCGCTTCATCTTCAATGTAGAAGGATAACGCCGGTTCACCTAAGTAATACTGATCAATATATGTATGATTATCCGTCAGAACCGTAAGTCTCATAACATTGCCCTTCGTAATGCGATCTTTGCGTCCAACTCCTCCGCAAAGATCGCATGTCCTTCTTCCGTAAAATGCACCCCATCATACAGCACCGGTATTCCCCACGCGGAAGCATCCAGAAACATGGTTCCTGCTAAACCAGCAGCCTTATGATAAATTTGGGCCAGTTTCTTTGATTCCTGTATCTGAAGTTCTGTATCAACCCACGTTCCCTGATGTAAATAGGGCGGCGCAATCACCAGTATGTGTTCTGGTGAGACAATCTGTTTCATCTTCTCCAAAAGTTCCTGCAGATGCAGACCAATTGTTTCTGCCGCATCATTCCGCAGCAGATCATTACTGCCAAGCATAATGATCAGAACATCGAATGGATATTCCGTTTCGATGGTTTCTTTGACCCACGTAAGCTGTGTACCCACAGGAATGCACATGCCATTCACGCCAAGATTGACCACATCATATCCATGTTGTTTCAGAATACCGGTCCATCGGATATGCGATGGATACTGATCTCCAAATGCACTGCGGGAATCGTATCCCCATGTATTGGAATCACCCAGACAGACAATACGCATAACTATTACTCCAACGCTGATAATTCCATTTATATTTTCTTATCTACATTGTAAAACACTGACAGCTGTTTACAGGCTGTTTCGCTTTATTTTTATGCACGCCATGGCATAATGAGCTTAGAAAAAAGGAGTATAAAACAGCATGAAAAAGATTCTGACACTGGTCGATGAGAGCTTTGAAGATCTGGAACTCTGGTATCCGGTCTACCGTTTGCGGGAAGAAGGCTGTCAGGTAGATCTTGTCGCAAAGAAGCCGGGTCTGTATCACGGAAAATATGGTGTTCCCTGTCAGGTAGATCTGTGCTTCACGGATATTGATCCAAATGATTATGACGGCCTGCTTGTCCCAGGCGGATGGGCTCCTGACAAACTTCGCCGTTTTCCAGAGGTACTGGACATCGTTCGCACAATTCACTCCAGAGGAAAGGTGATCGGTGAAATCTGCCATGCAGGATGGGTGCTGATATCTGCCGGTATTCTGAAGGGAAAAACCGTCACAAGCACGGTTGGCATCCGGGATGATATGACAAATGCTGGGGCGACATGGGTTGATGAAAAATCCGTTGTAGATGGCAATATCGTTTCTGCTCAGGTCCCTTCCACCCTGCCGGATTATATGAAAGATTATATTCGCGTGCTGAACAGTCAGGATTGAAATCCAGCCACGATCTCAGAATTATGATGAATACAAAAATGCAGGTTATACAGCAAATTCCATTTCCATATAGCCTGCATTTTATGATTGCCTGTTTCGGCTTACTGATTCAATACGTAAACGCCTTCTTCATTCTTCTTGAATCCGATTTTTTCCACATATTGAATGTGGTCTGGATTATTACCGGTATAGATGAATTTCCTGACTCCACGGGTACGCAGTTCATCATATTCAAATAAACCGACGGAACAGTCACGATATGCCGGAGTTGAATAATCAAGGTAGAGATCCAGTGTTTCATTCTCCAATTGTTTTGCGACGGTAAACCCTGCAACCTCATGATCATGCATGATGATGAACGCACGTGTTCCATCTGTTTCCTTTTTGAAATAATCCGGGAAGTACTGTTCAATATCCGCTCTGTTGCTGGCAATCAGCATCTCCAGAAAACGGTCTGTGGGATTGACTTCCGTCAGCGTATAGCTCGCATGTACATTGCGCAGTTTGAGCAGATGATAGATGTTGATCCCGACCAGGAAAAAATTCATTAAAGCAGTCGGATAGGAACGAATAATTAATGCATAGATTGCGAAAATGATACTTCCGATCATGTTGATGATGCGCAGACGACGCACCGATGTCATTAACATGGATACGACGACCAGTGCCGAGCCAAGATAGCCAAGCGCTTCGATCAATACCTTTGTGTCCATTACTTTCTTTTCTCCTTCCTACAAAAGAAACGCGAATCAACGCGTCTCTTTACATCTTACTTTTTGAATCCATCTCTCAGCAATACGCTGCGGTTAAATACCAGATGGTCTGCAGAGCTGTCTTTATTGTCCAGGCAGAAGAATCCTACACGCATGAACTGGAAGGTAGGCGCATTGGTCCCTGTGCGGTTTTCACGCTGGTCAAACTCTTTTGCGACATCTACCATGGAACGTTCTACCTTACAGCCATTTAATACGATCAGGCTTTCCGGGTTTAATGCCTCCAGGAAGTTTTTATCCGGTCCATCCGGATTCGGATCATTGAACAGGTTTTCATACAGGCGAACCTCTGCATCAACACAGGTTTCCGCATCAACCCAGTGAATCGTTGCGCCTTTGACTTTGCGCCCATCAGCAGGGTTTCCGCCGCGTGATTCCGGATCATACTCACAGAGTACTTCCACAACCTTGCCGGATTCATCTTTTACGCAGCCCGTGCAAGTCACAAGATAAGTTCCCTTCAGGCGAACTTCATTTCCCGGATACATGCGTTTGTACTTCGGAATCGGTTCTTCCAGGAAGTCATCTTCTTCAATCCAGAGATTGCGGCTGAATGTAATCGTATGGGTTCCCTGCGACGGATCCAGCGGGTTATTCTCTACCTCAAACGTTTCAGACTTTCCTTCCGGATAGTTCGTTACCGTAAGCTTTACCGGATGAAGAACCGCCATGGTACGTTCTGCTGTTGTATTCAGATCATCGCGCAGGCAGCGTTCAAGTTCCGCAAATTCAATCGTATTGGCACTCTTTGCGACACCAATGGAATCACAGAAGTTGCGAATGGACTTCGCTGTATAGCCTCTGCGGCGCAGTCCGCACAGAGTTGGCATACGCGGATCATCCCAGCCGGACACATACTTCTCTTCAACCAGCTGACGAAGCTTGCGCTTGGACATAACGGTATGGTCAATGCCAAGACGTGCAAACTCAATCTGACGCGGTTTGTAATACGGAATCGAAACATTCGATACAACCCAGTTGTATAACGGTCTGTGATCTTCAAACTCAAGAGAGCACAGAGAATGTGTAATGCCTTCCAATGCATCCTGAATCGGGTGGGCAAAATCATACATCGGGTAGATGCACCACTTGGTGCCCTGGCGATGATGATTGATATGACGAATACGGTAGATGACCGGATCACGCATATTGAAGTTTCCGCTTGCCAGATCAATCTTGGCACGCAGCGTCATCTTTCCTTCTTCGATCTCACCGTTTTTCATCTTTTCAAACAGTGCCAAATTCTCTTCGATCGGCCGGTCACGATACGGAGAGCGGGCTGGTGTCTGAGCATCCCCGCGGTACTCCTTAAACTGCTCCGGCGTCAGTTCGCAAACATACGCAAGCCCTTTTTTGATCAGCTCAACCGCAAACTCATAATCCTTCTCAAAATAATCAGATCCGTAATAGAAACGGTCGCCCCAGTCAAATCCAAGCCAATGGATATCCTGCTTGATCGCATCAACATATTCGGTATCTTCCTTGGCCGGATTCGTGTCATCCATCCGAAGATTGCAGAGACCGTTAAACTTCTCCGCCATGCCAAAGTCAATGCAGATGGCTTTGCAGTGACCGATATGAAGATATCCGTTTGGTTCCGGCGGGAATCGTGTGTGTACGGTTTTCCCCTCGAACTGTCCACCCGGCGCAATATCTTCTTCAATAAAGTTATAAATGAAGTTTCGATTCAGATTGATCTCTTCTTCCGTCTTTTCCACTGGTTTTTCTTCCATAACCTGTCCCCTTTTTATCAGCCTGTATCAGGCTTTTTTCTATTTCAATCTTCCCTATTGTATTTGAACCAAAGGCCTAACGCAACACAGGCTTCAATCATTTTCCAGGTGGCTGTAATACTGCTCCAGCTTCGGTCTGGCCTTGTTGTAGAACGGCTGCAGCTGCGGGTCAAACTGCGTACCCATCCCCTCTGTAATAATGGCATCTGCCTTTTCAAACGACATCTTATCTTTATATACGCGTTTGCTGACTAATGCATCATAGACATCGGCAATTGCCATAATCCGCGCTTCCAGCGGTATTTGCGTGCCTTTCAGACCATCCGGATAACCGGACCCATCCCACCGTTCATGATGGAAATGCGCAACATTCTCCGCAATCTCCTTGAATTCTTCGTCATCTGTTCCCTTCAGAATTTCATGGACAATACGCGCACCCTCTGGCGCATGTTTCTTCATGATTTCAAATTCTTCCGGCGTAAAGCGTCCTGGTTTGCGCAATACCGCATCATCAACCGCGATCTTTCCAAGATCATGCATCGGCGCTGCTTTAATCTGTTTCTGACAGAATGTATCACTCAGATTAAAACTATTATTCTGGCGTATTTCTTCGGTAAGAATTCGCGCACCTTCGCTGGTGCGGCGGATGTGGCCTCCCGTCGAATTGTCCCTGCTTTCAACCATAGTTGCCATACTCATAATCAGATTCTCATGCATTTCGACAATATGTTCTGTCTTTTCAGCAACCTGCTGTTTCAGATCCTCATTAAAATGATTGATCAGATTGATGTATTGCTGGTTGGCGGTATCATCCGTCAGAAACAGCTGATAGCCTCGATTCCGCCATCCGTCGAACAGTTCCCGTATCGTAATGAGATAGGTACGATTTTCTTTTTCATATAATGCTGTATTGTTTTCCGGGTTTGCTTTGTACTGCTCAATCCATTTCAGCATTGTATTTTTTATATGTTCGTTCCGATCAGCTCTGCGGTCTACTGTAAGCTCATTCAGCTCCGGAAAGATACGCTTTGCGGTTTCATTACTGCCCAGATACATCAGGTCATAGGCAATTGAAACAAAGCCGGTATCACCTTTTTTCACTAATGAGTCGATAGCATTATCTGTTACGTCATACAACGCAATGCGATTGACGATCATCATACAGTTGATCAGCGCAAGGTCAAACACAGCAGGGATAAGTTCCACCTCAGCGGCTCTCCGGAAGATAAAGAAGGTTGCCATTGCCACTGCGATCGGCGCAAACATCAGCCCAATCAGCTTTTTTGATATCTGATTCTTATTGAAATAACTGTAGATCATCCCAGCCAGACTCAGCACAAAATAAACGATTGTCATGACGATGAATACGGTATGCAACGGACCGTATTCTTTATGCAGAATCGCGACACCGTTTATCTTTTCCATCGTAATTGACCGATAAAACAGCTGCGATTTTCCTGCAGTCAGAGAAGCAATATAAACACAGGTGCTGACTGTGAAGAAGAATGCCTTCAGCCAGCGATTGATTTTCAAATCACACAGGCTGAATATCAACAGCATATTGATCAACAGTGCATAGCACCCGCCTATATAGGTCAGCTTATTACTGAGGATCGCCTCTTCGAGTGTCGCTGAATGTGCCACCATGCAATAGCCAAGATTGGTAATCGGAATTACCAAAAACATCAATGTGATATGCACATCAAAATGTTTATGCCATTTCAG
>JAFWJY010000256.1 GCA_017514525.1 Solobacterium sp.
CATGTGGTCTACATAGCCATCCTGATCTGCCTGCAGATATACATGACGTCTGACCTGCAGCAGCTGGTCAATGGTTTCCTTCGTCAGATAGGAACTGTCGCCGCCTTCCAGCTCGAACATCCGCCGGAACCGCTTCAGTCCTTCCCCGTTCTGGATGTTTTCCTTCAGCATGGCACGAGCCTCTTCCTCAGAATGGGCCAGTCCCGCAAGTTCCAGCATATTTGCGCCGAGAATCATGCATACTTCATAGAGCGGATCTGTTTCGGGAACATCACCCGACAGTACTTCCATCGCTTCCTTGACTTCCAGTACATTGCCAACAGCCATGCCTAACGGCTGGTTCATATCTGTAACGATCGCACGTACTTTACGGCCTGCCAGCTTGCCGATATCAACCATCAGTTTTGCCAGTTCAAAGGCTTCCTCTTTGGTGCGCATGAAGGCCCCGCTTCCGGTTTTTACATCCAGTACGATCGCATCCGCCCCGCTGGCCAGCTTCTTGGACATGATTGATGCGGCAATCAATGGGCAGGAGCGAACCGTACTGGTCACATCCCGCAGAGCATACATCATCTTGTCTGCCGGAACGAGATTCCCGGTCTGGGCATTAACGGCTACGCCGTTTTCCAGAACGATCCGGCGGAAGTTTTCCAGGGTCTGTTCCGGGTTGGTGCCCGGGATGGATTCCATCTTGTCGATGGTTCCGCCCGTATGTCCAAGACCGCGGCCGCTCATCTTTGCGACTGTACCGCCGCATGCGGCTACCAGCGGTCCTACGACAAGAGAGGCCGTATCCCCAACGCCGCCGGTGGAATGCTTATCCAGCTTGACCCCTGGCAGATCTGAAAGATCCACCACATCCCCGCTGTGCATCATCGCCTTGGTCAGATCAGTCGCTTCTCTTGCGTCCATGCCTTTGAGACGGATCGCCATGCACATGGCGGACATCTGGTAGTCCGGAATTAAACCAAGCGTATACTGGCGAATCATTTCTGAAATCTCTTCGGCCGAAAGAGCATACCCTTCTGCCTTTTTATTGATCACATCAACAAACCGCATCATTATCTCCTCAAGTGAACTTTCTTTTATCAGACATCATTATAGCAGTTTGCTTTTGACGCGCGCGTCCCAGTTCCGCCCGTGCCTCCTCCAGGGAAAAATGCATATACCAGGCTGCTGCTTCGGCCGGGCGTACAGAACATTTCCAGGCAGCCGATTCCACCCGGTTGCCCTGTTCATAACAGTGCCGCAACGCAGAACGGCGGGAAGGTCCCGCACTGCCTCCCCGCCGCATTCGCTCATCCGCCGGCACGTGCATTCACCTGCTTGCGGTAGGAAAACACATTCCAGAAATCCATCAGGCACTGTTCCGCTTCCGGAATGGAGATGCCTGCGCGCCGCGCAGTTGTCCAGGTTTCTTCATCGTGCATAAAGCAGGAAAGACAGGTGACGGTCTGTTCCGGGGTCAGTGATTCAAGACCGCGGCTGTTGTGAAAAAAAGATACAAGCTCATTCATGATCTGTTACCTCCTGCCTGTATCCTAAAAGGGACATGGATTTCTACTGTACCAGAAACGGTACAGTACTATTTTTTTGCATAGGCCGACAGCATCACCCCTGCCATAACGGCAATACAGCCGACAATCTGCCGGGCGGTGATGGCTTCTTTCAGCAGCACCGCAGAAAAGAACAGCCCGAATACCGGCATCAGATTGAGCACGGATGCGGCAGAGACCGCAGAAATATGCCGAAGCCCTTCATTGTAGAGAAAATAGGCGCCAATCGAACAGCCAAAGATCAGAAACAGAATGGATAACACTGCCCGCGTGGTTAAGACACCCACCTGAAACGGCACTTCCAAAAGCAGTGCCGGCAGCAGGAACAAGGATCCATACAGTGTCTGATAACAGGTCAATGAAAGAGAATCGGTTTTCTGAGAAACCTTCTGCACTTCATAGTTGTACATGCCCCAGTTGAATCCATTGGCAATCAGCAATAGATTGCCGATCAGTGAAGAGGACTCTCCTTCCACATTCGTATACGTCACAACGATAATGCCGGCAACCGCAGTCAGGATCCCAAACAGCTGGCGAAACGGAACGCGTTCATGAAAGAAGAGCACGCCAAGCAGAATCGTCATCACCGGGTAGACAGCGGTGATAACAGAGGCATTGGCCGCAGAGGTCAGTGAGAGTCCGACATTTTCAAATGAATAGTAGATGGTAACTCCGCTGAGACCGGAGATCATAACCGCCCGGCGGTCTTCCGGCGGAAGCTTTTTACCGCGGTTGCAGGTCATCTGCAGCAGCAATAATACGACCGAGGCGGCGAAAAAACGGATAAAGCATAATACCAGTGGCGTAAAGACATCATAGGAAAACTTGGTTGCCACAAAGCTGGCAGACCAGATCAGTATGGAAACAATTACCTGCAGCAATGCGATCAGATACTCTTTACTCATGGTCCAAATCATATCATGACCGTCAACCGGAACGTCAATCGTTGCAATTTCTGAAAAAATAAAAATAATGAAAAGTGAACAAATGTGTTGGAGGTCCTATGTGCAAAAAAACCGAAACAAAAGAAGAACACCGCATCATCGTGCATACGCAGACCCTGCTGGATCTCACCGGCTGGGACATCAATCATCTGATGACGGTGCTGCAGGTACCGGAACTGCATAAGCAGCGCATCATTGATGCGATCACAAAGGACTGATCACATGGTATATGTGGCAGAAGGTGCCCGCATTGTCGGGGATGTCACCTTCGGAGAAGCATCCAGTGTCTGGTATAACGCCGTGATCCGCGGTGATGACAATCCGATCAGCATCGGATCCAACGTCAACATCCAGGATAACTGCACGATCCATGCCGGACATTGCGATCCGGTTACCATCGGTGATTTTGTAACGATCGGTCACGGTGCAATCATCCATGGCTGTACGATTGCGTCGGAATGTCTGATCGGTATGGGCTCTATTATCATGGACGGCTCCATCATTCACTCTCATTGCGTGGTGGCGGCAGGATCCTTGATTCCAGAGGGAAAGGAATTCCCTTCCGGAAGTCTTATCATGGGCAGTCCCGCCAAAGCAGTGCGCACGCTTACCGAAGCGGAAATCAAAGGCATTCTCGATAGCGCCCGGTATTACTGTTCCTGTGCGTGTGAGCAGTTAACCGAAACGGTCTGAAACAGCAGACTGTTTTTTTCTGTTCAGCTGTAAAAAAGAACGATTCCCGTTCAACTTTCAAGAATGGCAATCGTTCTGTTTTTTTATGCCTGCATTGCGTGATGAATCTGTCGGATCCGAGTCGTCATGCCAGGATGATCATATTCCAGAAACTCCACGAGTTCCGGCGGATTGACGTCAACCAGTTCATCGCTGGATACCTGCTTGAAGGTCTGAATCAGTTCCTCGCCATAGCCTTCCTTTACCGCATTGCGGTCTGCCTCAGCCTCTTCCATGCGGCTGATCGTATTCCGATACGCCGAAATCACAAACAGCAGCGGCTGTGTCAGCCAGGAGATGACCGCAAACGTCAGCACCGCATTGCATACCGTAAGGCCAAAGATCCCCTCCAATGCCTGTTCCCATTGGGCAAGGACTGCGCCATGTACCAGAGCAGCGACGAGCAGACAGAACAGCGCACCGAAGAAGCAGTAGTTCAGAATATTCCAGAAGCTTGGCTTATGTTTGAGATGCCCTGCCTCATGGGCAAGTACCGCCAGCAATTCCCGGTGGGAATTCTCGGCCAGAAAGTTATCGGCGATGCCGATGGAGCGGAAAAACGGAAGCTTCAGCACAAAGGCATTTTTGGATGTGCTCTTGGCTGATTCGTTATACACTTCGATCCGCCGCACTTTTTTCCGGCTTCCTTTCAGCAGCTTCAGAATATCCTGTTTCAGCTCTCCTTCCTGCAGCGGTGTGAATTTGTACTGCACCCGCAGAAGCAGCCAGGAGATATAGGATGCCAGAAACAGAAATGCCACGATAACCGCGGTTATACCGGCCATGATCAGCACAGCTTTGTACAGCGGAATCTGAAACTGATTTGTCCAGGCTGGAAGATGAAGAAGAATAAATGCCAGCAGCAGATATAACGCGGTATTGAGCACCGTACCGGTCACAAATTCTGTGATTTCATCTTTGAAGAACTTCTGTTTAGTCCGATGATTCAAGCAATACTTTGTTTCAATCGTAAAGATGCGGTAATAGGAAACCGGCAGGCCAACAAGAAATGACACTGCCATTAAGACCACTGCTGTGATTGCCACCGTTCCATAGGGGTTCCCGTTTGCCAGGCGTTCCATCCAGGCATAAAACGGACTGAGAATCACAAACAGATCCACCAGAAACGCAAGCAGCTGAGACAGCAGAAACGGTGCTTTCAGCTCTTTTTTATAAGCCACAAAGGTGTTCCACCGCTCTTTCGTAAACACATCTGCCACTTCCTCCGGCAGCGGTTCCTGCCGTTTTTTCTCCATCAGAAACAGACGGAATACCGCATATACACATGGAAGCGACGCCATCGCTGCTAACAGGATTCGAAATCGCATCAGTCAATCCTCCAAAAAAGCAGGACACGCGCTGAATGTCCTGCAACAAACCTACGTGAGACTTATGGTAACACAGACCGCCATATTCCGTCAGTGTTTTGCCTTCTCACTGTCACGCCAGTTGTTCTGGTAGCCGGAAAGCAGATCGACAAAGCGCTTTGCGGTAAGATGCGGGCGGGTAATCGCACTGCCTACCACAACGCTGTGCGCACCCAGGAAAATGCACTTCATCGCATCTTCCGGTGTATAGAGATGGCCCTCCATCATGACATACGCTTCGTCCTTGAAGTCACGGCACATCTTCGCAAAGGTGCGCAGGTCCGGTCCTTCAATATCGGCAGTCTCTTTTGTATAGCCATACAGCGTTGGCGCCACAATATCGGCGCCGTGATCAATCGCGTGTCTTGCCTCTTCATAGTTGGAGACATCCGCAAAGAAGAGCTTGTCCGGATAAGCTGCCTTGGCCTGATCCAGCAGATCCCAGGCGATCGTTCCTTCGTGCGTCCTCTGCGCCGTGCAGTCCAGAGCGATGATCTCTGCCCCTGCCTCCACAATGGCATCTACTTCTTTCATGGTCGGTGTAATGAATACATCGGTATCGTCATGCCAGACTTTCCAGAGTCCGATCATTGGCAGCTCCGGTACCGCCTGTTTGATTGCCTTAATCTGCTCGGGGGAATTGGCACGAATCCCAACCGCTCCTGCCCAGCGGGCAGCTTCTGCCATCTTTACGACCATGTCATCGGTATAGATCGGATCATCTTTCTGTACCTGACAGGAAACGATCAGACCTCCCTTCATTGATTCCATCAGTTCGCGCTTCTTCGGGTCTGTAGTTTTCATTATTCGTTTTCCTCTCCTTCTATCTGATCCGTAATGATTTCATCAAAATCACTGAGCTGTGCAAAGGTAATGACCGCATTTGCGGAGTATTTGGAAGAATCTGCCACCAGCAGTTTTTTCCCAGCACGTGCCATGGCAATCTGCTTGATTGCTGTTACATCAGGGTCTGCGCCCATCACTTCTTCTGTTTCCCGCTGGATGGCACTGGCGCTGATCACCGCCGCATCATAGCGGTATTCCCCGGCTTCCCGGTTTGTCACACTGCCGAAGTTCATATCATACTTCCGGTTGTATGCCCCACCCAGAATATAGATGTTGCCATTAAATTCAACCGGAAGATGACGCAGGATATACATCGACGGGGTAATGATCGTTACACGCTTATCTGATAGATGCGGAAGCAGATACGCTGTCGTTGTGCCGCTGTCGAGATAGATCGTGGAATGAGGTCTGATTTTTCCTGCCGCGATCGCACCGATGCGCTGTTTCTGTTTTGCGTGGATGTCTTTCTTCTCCTGTGTCGGCAGTTCCGTTCCAAACGTCAGCACCGCTGCGGAGGACTTCAGTGCCGCCCCGCCCCGGGTGCGCTCCAGCAGTCCGCTTTTCTCAAGGTCAATGAGGTCACGCATGATCGATGACCGGGATGCCTGAAGCTGACTCATCAGGTCAGCGACCGAGACAAATCCTTCCCGGCGCAGGCGGCTCATGATTTCTGTTTTTCGCTGCTGTTCGATCATCACTGTCCTCCGATCCGCACCTGATCCTCTGCGTAGTTCTGCAGGTGCTCTTTGTTCATCAGTGGTTCCGCTTCATAGGCATAGCGTTTGCCAAGCCGGTCCCATTTCGCTTTCCCGAGCGGATGAAACGGCAGTAAGTGTATTTCCTTTACGTGATGCGCTTTGGCGTAGGCGATAAGTTCTTCAAGGTCTGCCTCATTGAAATCCGGAATCACCGGAATACGGGCAATCACATCCTGGGGCCGCTGCGCGGTGATCCATGCAAAGTTTTCCTGAATCAGATCCGGGTCTGCGCCGGTAACTGTGCGGAGTTTTTCTGCATTGATATGTTTGACATCAAAGAGAAAGAGATCCAGATATTCTGCAGTTGCACGAAACTGCTGCGGAGACACGCAGCCGGTTGTCTCTGCGGCGGTATGCAGGCCTGCCTGCTTCGCCGCCCGCAAGAGATCGATCGCTTCCTCCTGCAACAGCGGCTCTCCGCCGGACACCGTCATTCCGCCCTGGCTTTCTTCATAATAAAGCCGGTCTTTTTCAACTTCCTTCAGGATTTCTTCTGCCGTCATTGCCTGCCCGTTGAGTACTAACGCCTCATTGAGACACGCATCGACGCAGGCTCCGCAATGCTGGCAGTTAGATGACTCATGGTGAAACTGCCCATCTGAAAACGTGATTGCCTGATACCTGCACGCCTGCATACAGCGCAGGCAGGAGGTGCACTTGCGCGCGTCATGAAGCAGCACCGGCTGCAGCGTCCAGGTCTCCGGGTTGGCGCACCAGGGACAATGCAGGGGGCAGCCTTTCAGAAAGACGGTTGTTCGGATACCAGGGCCGTCATGCGTCGCAAAGCGCTCGATATTTGAAACGTTAATCATAGAGCGTCCGGCTGAGAAGCTCTTTCTGAACTTCTTTATCAAGATCTACAAATACCGCACTGTAGCCGGCAACCCGGACCAGAAGATCCGGATACTTTTCCGGATGTACCATCGCGTCCTCCAGCATGCCGTGATCCACTACCGTAACCATCAGCTGCGGTCCGCCCTGATGGAAGTAAGTCCGCCAGAGAGCTTTTACCTTTGCGGCGTCCTCCTTCATCATGCGCGGTGTAAACTTCATGTTTTGTACGGAACCGGCATGGTATTTCGCGTCAAATTTCGCAAGGGAGTTGAGACATGCGGTCGGGCCGTTTTTGGCGGCACCGCCCTGTGGGTTATTAGCCGGGTTCATATACATGCCGGAAAGCCTTCCATCCGGACTGGCGGCTGTCCGCAGTCCCCAGTCGGTATTGGTCTGATTGTTAGAAATCACAATCAGGTAATAGTCCATGCCAATGGCAATGCCGCGATCACGGATGCCCTTGGCCACATACTCATACAGGTCATTGGCGATTTCATCCACATCCGCTTCATCGTTGCCATACTTCGGCAGATTCAGAAGCTGCTTGCGGAGCGCTTCATAACCTTCAAAGTTTGCCAGCAGCGCCTGGTTTAATTCCTCCAGCGTGATTCGTTTTTCCTCAAACACCATGCGCCTGATTGCGTACAGGCTGTCGCTGGCATTGATATTGCCATAGGTTTCCATCGTTCCGCCCAGGATCTCAACGCCGCCATCCAGCAGTGCTTTCTCCCGGCCGATACAGTCATCCATCAGGATGGAGGTAAACAGGAAGGATACCTCCCGGTTCATCACTTCATAGCTGTGATACTGCGCCTGTACGCAAAGATCCATGTAGTAATCCAGGAGCTTTTTATACAGTCCATAGAACTGTTCGTAGGAAGTGATCTCACGCAGCGGCGGAATGACCACTGGCCCAGATTTCACGATACCGTCCATCGGGTCTTTCCCTTCATTCAGCACCATCTGCAATACCTTCAGCAGATTCAGCAGCGTATTCGGTGTGCCGGTTGATTTGCCCTGAATGACATATTCCGTACAGCCGAACGGTACATACTGCGCAGCGATCTCCTGCGGCAGACGCATGCCCCAGGCAACCGCCGGCACATTGACGTCATCGTTATAAAGCGTCGGATAGGTTGCGCCTTCCGCAATGCAGTCATAGGCGCTGTTAAGAATATCCTGCGGAGTGGTGTGATCAAAGCGCAGTGTAAACTGCGGTTCCACATAACGGGTATCCCTGCAGACACGCAGACAGATGCGGGCAAACTGATCCGCCGCTTTCGGATTCTCCCTGCCCTGTCCGCCAACAATGATGCGGCCGTTTACGGTAGTCCTCCGGTTTTCTATCATGGTCCAAAGCGACTTGATCAGCGCATAGGCGTCCTCTTCACTGAGCACACCCGCTTCAAGATCCCGCTTGAGATACGGGCCCAGCAGATCATCAAGCCTGCCATAGTTAATACACCCACTGACCAGCGCATACAGCCAGAACAGCTGCAGTGCCTGGGCAAAGGTGGCCGGTTTATGGTCCGCGACATACAGCAGGTTTGCCCGCATGTTCTCCAGTTCCATTCGCCGCTTCACATCAGCGTCCTTCATTGCCTTTTCACAAGTCGCGGCTTCCTGCAGAACACAGGTGCGGAACAGTTCCATCGCTCCGATTGCACTTTGAATAAACGGATTCTGCTGTTTTGTCTTCAGCAGATCGATGATCCCCGGAATGCCAAGCCGCAACAGTTTTTTATAATCCAGTATCATTCCGCTGAGGCGGGCGGTCGCCATAAACGGATATGAGCAGTC
>JAFWJY010000257.1 GCA_017514525.1 Solobacterium sp.
AGTAGATGAAGCCAAAGGCAGAGTAGCAATCAGCCTGCTTCCAAAGGAAAAACTCGATGAACGCGATGTCGCATTTGAGGCAAACCGCCGCAATCGTTCAAGACGCAGCGGGCATGGCAATGACCGCAGAGGTCAGCGTCAGGAGCCGAAGAAGCCGGTTACCATGGAAGATGCGATGGCGCATCTGATGGAACGCTTTGGCAGTAAGCACTAAACAGCAGAAATATGAAAAAGGCAGCGAATCACATTGACGCTGTCTTTTCTTTCAGATCAGTTTGAGGAGGACTCTTTTCTGGGTGATGCGATAAGGGGTTCTGTCATTGACCGCCAGGATACAGCTGTCCAGTGTTTTTTGCATCTTTTCACAGAGTTTTTTGCCTCCCTCCAGAAGCGTCGGATTATCTGTATGCATTTCAACCACAAATTCAGATTCATTGATAATCAGATTTCGTACTGCATGATGAAGTCCGAAGTGGAAGCGTTGATTTTCTTCCGTAAAGGATTCCATATCATATAACAGCTTTGAATTCCGCGCAGCGGTGATGTCGATTTCATCCGAAAGCCGGATGAGTGCTGCCAGATACGGCAGACAGACTGTATTTCCGTCCGAAAGCTTATAAGCAACCGGATAGTCTGTTTCATTCAGCAGATTTGTTTTTCGATGGCCGCGTGAGGTCTGGATAACCGCAAACATGTATTCCTCCGAGGGCAGATCCAGGAGGGCATGATATTTACGAATAAACATACCGGAGAATTCATTATGGAAGTCACGGATGATTCTTGGATAATCATCTCTGGAATGTGTTTCAAAGTAGTCGCCAAAATCAATCTGGTTTGAGAAATCAACGAAATCCTCTTTCGTGATGCCCATTCCGGTATCGTGGAGATAGGCGCCTAACAAAAGAACGTAAATCTCATCGGCATTCATGCGGTTGATCTGATCTGCGATCAGCCTATTGGAAAAGTCAATGACATTCAGGGAATGCAGTTCCGAATGGTCGGTAAAATCCGGGAACAGAAGCTTATAGTTGGACAGTACATACTGGAGACCAAAAACACTTGAAGTAAATCGCTTATGTAAAACCGGATCAAGCTGTAAAAGATGACGTTCCATACTGAAGTCATAGGTTTCTTCAAATGACATACAACAATACTCCTCTGGCTTAACCAATAAGACAGCTATCAGATAACTCAATGATAGCTGTTTTTATCCTGTTTGTGTATGAATGTGATTACTGCTGCATTGCGCTGTTCAGCCATTTGCCTCGTGCCAGTCTGATCAGCATCAGCACCCCGCGTACATTGAGTTCAATGCACATCGCTGTCCATACGCCAGGCAATCCCATTGTTTTCACCAGAATCGACGCCAGTACAATGCGCACACCCCACATACTGATGAGATTGAGGATGCCCGGAATCAGAGTGTCGCCTGCTCCACGCAAGGCGCCGGTGATGACGATACTTGCCGCAAACATCGGTTCTGCCAGCAGTTCAATACGCAGAACCTGAACACCGAGATTCTGTACCTCCTTTACCGGTGTCAGGAATGCGAAAATGGCAGGGCAGATAAAATACATGAGGATGCCGGCACAGGTCATGAACAGAACACCAAGTCCGGTGGAAATCCAGGCAAACTGTTTGGCGAGATCTTTTTTACGTGCACCAATTGCCTGCCCGATGAGAGTCGTCGCAGCGGCGCCGATGCCATAACCCGGCAGATAACAGAATGATTCTGCGGTTACCGCAAACGAATTTGCGGCAAGCGCGATTGTGCCAAGCGGGGCAACGATCGTTGTGGCAACAATCTGAGCTACCGTAAGCGCTGAGTGTTCCAGTGCCATTGGAATGGAAATCTTACGCTGCTGGCGAAGAGTGGCGGAGTTTAGCTTCCAGGATCCGCTTCTTCTCAGATTCAGGATTCTTGATTTCACCGCAACGGCATAAGTCAGCAGAAGCCCGGTGAACACATAGGAAAAAGCTGTTCCAAGAGCTGCACCCATTACACCAAGACCAGCCCCAGGCATGATTATCGGGTGACCGAACAGCAGGATGGTACGGGTTGGGAAGATCAGGAAGAAATTGAAGACCACATCACTTGCGCAGCAGATAATTCCCAATAAACTTGGCGTGCGCATATTGCCTGTGCACTGCAGGGAAGAAAGAAACAGTGTATATAACTGTCGTACTGGCAGAAACAGTGCATAGATCAGAAAATAGGAGGAGGCGTCATTCCGGATGGCAGGATCGCCGCCAAGCCAGACCGGCAAATGCGGTGAAATTGTCACACAGATGCCACACAGCACAAGCGCAAACAGCAGACAGAAGAGAATTGACTGCCGGAAGATATTGTTGGCTTTGGCCGTATCTCTGGCGCCGGTTGCCTGAGCAATCTGCACGGAAAAGCCATAGGCGCATGCCATAATCAGATTGCCGATCAGCCAGGTTGTGGAAGAGACGAGTCCGATGGATGCACTGGCAGACGCCCCAAGAGAACCAACCATGGCAGAATCGATATACTGCATAACCGTTTCGGAGATCATTGCCAGAATCGTTGGAATGGAAAGTGAAATGACAACCCGTACGGATTCTGAAAGAGACAGCGGTTTGTCATCACGCATAATGTCCGCAAGTGAAAGATGTTCCATATGAGCTATTATAATGGAATTCTGTCCGACATGTGGTTCCTGGATACCTTATAATAAAAGATAGAATTTTCATTTTGGAGGAATCATGCAGGAAATCTATTTTGCGGGCGGCTGTTTCTGGGGTATGGAAAAAGCACTCAAGGCACTCGACGGTGTCGTAGAAACAGAAACCGGCTATGCCAATGGCACAGTGGATCATCCATCCTACGAACAGGTTTGTACGGACACAACCGGACACCGGGAGACTGTTAAAGTCATCTATGATCCGGCTGTCGTATCACTAAATACTTTACTGCGGGCGTATTTCATCTGCGTCAATCCGATGCAGAAAAATCAGCAGGGCAATGACATCGGCTCCCAGTATCAGACCGGTATTTATACTGTGGATGAAGAAAGCGCTGCGGAAGTACGAGCCTATACCGACCGAATCCGCAGTAATTATCCACACTTTTATACTGAGGTTCTTCCACTGTCCTGTTTCTGGCCGGCGGAAGAATACCATCAGGATTATCTGGACAAGCATCCGGGAGGATACTGCCATATCGCAACAGCGGAAATGGAACAGATCAGAAAACTCAACAGGGAGGTACGCAATGATTAAGAATTTGTATAAGGAAGGATTTACGCAGAACCGGGAATTATCCTGGCTGCGGTTTGACGAACGCTGTCTCAATGAGGCAAAGGATGAAAGTGTTCCATTGCTGGAACGCATGAAGTTCGTCTCCATCTTTTCTTCCAACCTGGATGAGTTCTTCAGCGTCCGTGTAGGTTCATTGACGGATATGAAGCAGATGAAAGCCGGTTCGATTGATAATAAGTCCGGTCTCAGTCCGGAAGGACAGCTGAAGAAGATTTATCAGTATGCCAATAAGCTGTGTGATCGCAGAGAGGATGTATTCCGTGATCTGAAAAAGGCGATGAAGCGGGAAGGCATTCATGATCTTTCCCTGAGTGAATGCACGAAGGAAGAGCGTGCCTGGCTGAAAAAGTTTTTCCACAGCATTGTGGCACCGACGCTCGGTGCTCAGATCGTTGACAGTCGTCATCCGCTTCCGGCCCTGCAGTCAGGTGTCATTTATGCGGCAGGCTTAATGAAATACAACGGTCAGGATGCGTTTGCGCTTGTGGCTGTTCCTTCCAGCCTCCATCGTATTGTCCGTCTGCCAGGCAAGAAGGACGCCGTCCGCTTTGTACACATGGAAGATATCATCCTTGAAAACATGGATGCGATTTTCAAAGGCACCCCGATTCGGGAAAAACTCAAGTTCACTGTTATCCGCAACGCGGATGTCAGTGTAGACGATGAGACATTCGAGGAAGAGGATGACTACCGCAGCCGCATGATGCAGATGCTGAAGAAGCGTAAGCGCATGGACATGGTAAGGGTCGAGACATCCAAGGTCTTTGCGGAAGGCATGAAGAAGTATCTCGCAAAGTACATCAAGCAGGAAGACCGCATGGTCTATGTGTGCTCCATGCCGCTGGATCGCAAATATATGTTCTCAATCAGCGATATTCTGACGGAAGAGGAAGGCAAGCGCCTGCAGTATGAACCATATACACCAAAGCTCAGCGCCTCCCTGCATTACAGTGAGAATCTCTTTGATCAGATTCAGAAGAAAGATGTCCTGCTGTCCTACCCGTATGAATCCATGGATCCATTCCTGATGCTGGTGCGTGAAGCCGCAAGTGATCCGAATGTACTTTCAATCAAGATTACGATCTACCGTCTGGCCAAGAAAGCGAGACTGGTCGATTACCTTTGCCTGGCGGCAGAAAACGGAAAAGAAGTCGATGTTCTGATTGAATTGAAGGCACGCTTCGACGAACAGAACAACATCGACTATTCCGAGAAGCTGATGGATGCAGGATGCACCGTCATGTATGGGTTTGAAGACTATAAGGTTCATTCCAAGATCTGCCTGATTTCCCGCATGAACAACAACAAGCTGTCGCATGTCGTGCTGATTTCAACCGGCAACTTCAATGAGAACACGGCACGCCAGTATACCGATCTTTCCTATCTCACTGCCCGCAGCGGCATCGTAAGAGATGCGGTCGCATTTTTCCAGAATATGATGATTGGCAAGCTGGATGGATCTTACCGGTACCTGATGGTATCTCCGGTATCGATGAAATCCGGTGTGATCGAATTAATTGACCGTGAAATTGCCAAGGGAACAGAAGGACGTATCACCTGCAAGCTGAATTCCATCACAGATGAGGAAATTATTGCCAAACTCCAGGAAGCTTCTGCGGCAGGTGTGCAGATCAATCTGATTATCCGAGGCATCTGCTGCGTCCTGCCTGAAGTCAAGGGCAAGACAGACAACCTCCATGTGCGCTCGATTGTCGGACGCTATCTGGAACATTCCCGCATCTACCAGTTCGGCTCTGGCCGGGATCTGAAACTGTATATTTCCTCCGCTGACTTTATGACCCGTAATACGGAACGGCGCGTGGAAATTGCGGTACCGATCATGGATCCAAAACTGCGGGCTGCGCTGACCGGTTATCTGGAGCTTTGCCTCGCAGATAACACCAAGGCAAGACGAATGGATAAAAACGGCAAGTATCATCACATCCATGACGAAAAACCTGAAGTATCCTGTCAGGATGTATTGATGGCAGAAATCGTTGGTTCAACAGAAACCCTTCCGCAGGGGACCATGCGTCCAGCACACCGAGGAATCATCTTTGATACGAAGTTCAAAGCACCGGAGCTCACAATCAAAAAACCGAAGAAGTCCGGTGAAAAGAAAAAGAAATCCTCCAGCAAGACCACAAAGAAAAAAGCCGCAGGCAAGAATGCGAAGAAAGCCAGCGGCAAAAACGCAAAGAAAACCGCCGCAAAGAAGGCGGACAAAAAAGGCAGGGAAAAGAAGAAAGGAACAAGGGCGAAGAGTAAATGAAGATTACAGTCTGTCTGAAAGACAGAGAACCAGTCGTAAAAGAATTTGACCATCCGATCTCGATCCGCGAAATTGCGGATGAGATGCAGAAAGATTATCCATACCGGCTCACGCTTGCCCGTATTGACCGTCATGTTAAGCCGTTTACGAAAATGCTGACACATGACGGAATGCTGGAACTGCTGGATATTCGCGATGAAGGTGCACGCATGTGCTACCAGTCATCCCTTCTTCTGCTGTATATCAAAGCAGTTCATGATGTCGGCGGAAAGAACGTCACTGTCAGAATCAACAACAGTCTTTCCAAAGGACTGTATACAACCGTCAGGCATACAACGCTTACCGATGAATTTATCGAAGCGGTAGAACAGCGCATGCGGGAGCTTGTTAAGGCAGCCTTGCCGATCACACGGACAACCATCGAACGTGAAACCGCAATGGAAGCGCTGAAGAAAAATCCGGATCAGGCATTGTTTGACATACTTGCCAATACTCCGGATGTACAGGTCATTCATGTGTACGCATTGGAAGACGAACAAATCGCTTTTTCCGAAGAACTGGTTCCGAATACCAGCTTTATCGATATCTTTGAATTAAGGAAATACCGGCATGGCGTACTGGTGCGTTTCCCGCATCAGTCCGATCCTTCCAAACTGAAGACGTTTGAAGAGCAGAAGCTGCTGTATGATGCGTTCTCGGAAGAAACACGCTGGTGTTCCCTGACCGGTGTTTATAACGCGTCTGATCTGAATCGTATGATTCTGAACAATACGGTTCGCGATCTTGTCTTCATGAATGAAGCACTTCATGAAAAGAAAATTGCAGAGATTGCCGAAGAAATCCAGAAGCAGGGGAAGCGAATCATCCTGATTGCAGGGCCATCCTCTTCCGGCAAAACAACATTTGCCAACCGTCTTTGTATTCAGATGAAAGTTATCGGGCTCAATCCTCTGTACCTTGGCACGGACGATTATTTCGTGAACCGAGCAGATACCAAACTTGATCAGGATGGAGAACCGGACTTTGAAGGACTGGATGCTCTGGATCGCAAACTGATGGCAGACAACATCAACAATCTGATTGCCGGAAATACAGTCGATCTTCCAAGCTATAACTTCAAGCAGGGAGAGAAGGAATTCGGCAAACGGATTACCTCGATCGACTCATCACAGCCGATTGTGATTGAAGGTCTGCATTGTCTGAATCCGGTGTTAACGGAAGATATCCCGGATGAGCAGAAATTCCGGATCTATATCAGTCCGCTGACACAGCTGAACATTGACCGGTTCAACCGGATTCCGACGACAGATGCCCGCAAACTGCGCCGCATCGTACGGGATGCGCAGTTTCGCGGTTACAGTGCTGCAATGACGATTCATATGTGGCCGAAGGTCAGCCGCGGGGAAGATCGTAATATCTTTCCGTATAACGATTATGCCGACATGTTTTTCAACAGTCAGTGCATCTATGAACTGGCGGTATTAAAGAAATATGCCAAGCCGCAGCTGGAACAGATTCGCGACGATCAGCCGGAATACCCGGAAGCACAGCGGCTTCTGAAACTGCTGCGATACTTTGTTACGCTGGAACATGATGAGATTATTCCGAACAATTCCATTATTCGGGAATTCATCGGTGGTTCCGTTCTTGTTGGATAAAACAGAACAAGGGTGAAAAAACTGCTGCCTAAAAGCGCAGGGTGACAAGCATTCTTTTCACATTAAAAAAACAGGCTTTGAGAATTGCTCGGCCTGTTTTGTTTGCGTGTGGCGAGTGATGATCGTAGTCCTGCAGTCACACGTTCAAGTTTTTGTGTTACTTGCGAACACATTCAGTCATGAACCGGTTCCGATTCATTCTCCCGAATCGTACCATCTGACGCCAGGATCTCGTACTCGTATTCTGTAGTATCGTTCTGAAATTCAACCTTGAATACGTCTGCGCCATCTTCTGTTTCACGCACCAGTTTTGTGACGGAAACATCCGATTCATTCAGTCCGGCATGTTTCAATGCCACCGCAAGTGCGTCTTCTTTTGTAATGCCGGAGCCGTCTGCAGACGGAGCGCTGAGTGAAGGACCTTCCTCACGCTTCCGGGAAACGATTTCGCCGTCAGAAACACGAATCTCATAATCATATTCGGTGTTCTCCGCAGTAAACTCCACATCGAAGAGTTCTGTTCCGTTCTCACGATCCGGCGCAACCTGCAGGAATGTGGTATCTTCTTCTCTGACTCCTGCATCTACCAGAGCGATTGCCTTGGCCTGTTCTGCATCAACTGCTGTATTGGTGCTGGCCGCTGTTTCCGTTACAGCAACTGAGGTTTCCGGCATGGAAGATTCCGATTCGCTGGCGGCGGAAGATGGTTTTTTAGATGAGCATCCGGCGCTTAACAACAAACTGCCGACAAGCAGAATAAGTGACAAATATCGTTTCATGACATTTCCTTCCTGTTTCGTTTTATTATAGTTGCTTTTTGAATGGACGGGATAATCACCGGTAAAGAGACGTGTGAGAATCAACTGCTGAAGCTGTAACAATTAATCAGAGGAGAAACACGATCCGGACTTATCACGAAAAACTCCCGCAGAAAGAAAAGGGCTGGTAAACATCCGAATGAAACGGAGTTTATGACTGCCCTTTCTGCTTACTTCTTTTTCTTGTCTTTTTTGTCTTTCTTTTCTTTTTTGGTCTTTGACTCTTTATCTTCCTTTTTGGCCTTGGATTTCTTTCCGGCTTTTTCAGAAGCGACCGGAATGGAACTGATGGAAGCTGTCTTTTTTGGCAGTTCTGCTTCGATCTCTGCTTTGAGCTGCTGGAATTTTTCGAGACGTTCCTTTGTGACTTCCGGATACTTCGGATTCATCTCTTTCAGTGTCGCAAGAATGATTTCACTGACGACATAGCGCATATACCATTTATGATCTGCCGGTACGACATACCATGGGCAGTTCTTTGTGGAAGTTGCGTTGATCGCATCTTCGAATGCCTGCTGGTACTGATCCCAGTACTTGCGCTCATTCCAGTCGGACTCAGAGAACTTCCAGTTCTTCTCCGGCTCTTCGATGCGGGCGAGGAAACGTCTGGCCTGCTCGTCTTTGGAAACATTCAGGAAGATCTTTACGACACGGATATTATTGTTCCATAGACATTGTTCAAAATTATTGATGTCTTTATAACGATTCTCAATGATCTTATCGACATCAATACGGTCCGCATGGGCCTGTGTCTTGTAGAGCTCACGAACTTTGCCAATCAGTACATCTTCATAGTGGCTGCGGTTGAAAATGGCAATTTCACCTTTTTCTGGAAGCGCCAGTTCGACACGCCACAGGAAGTCATGCGCAAGCTCTTCATTGGAAGGAGCTTTGAATGCGGCTTCGTATACGCCGTGAGGGCTGAGGCACTGCAGGACGGCGCGGATTGTTCCGTCCTTTCCGGCTGCGTCCATTGCCTGGAACAGGAAGATAACACCCTCTTTTTTCTCGGCATAGAGCTTCTGCTGGAGACTGTCGATTTTTTTGTTGTTTTTGGCGAGTTTCTCTTCCGCTTTGGCCCGGTCCTCACACAGTGAGGTTTCGTTGGTCTTGACCTTTGCGATGCGGAATTTTTTGGAACCGTCATAACAGTATTCTTTGAACATATTGTGTTTTCCTCTTTTCACCTTATTTCTATTATCACTCTTTTTTTCATGATTTGGACGCAAAACTGCAGGTTTCAGTTGACTAACGATCGCAGAAAATGCGACACTCACAAAAGGCAGGAGGAGAAAAATGAATCAGGCCAGCTTTATTTTGACATCAGTGATGCTCGGATTCGGTCTTGCGATGGATGCGTTTTCCGTTTCTGTTGCGGATGGACTCCATGATTCGAACATGAGTTCAAAACGCATGCACATCATTGCCGGCACATTTGCTTTTTTCCAGTTTCTGATGCCGATAATCGGCTGGTGCTGCGTTCATTTCATCATCACATACTTCAAGGCTGTCCAGCCTCTGATTCCCTGGATCGGCATGTTGCTGCTGTACTATATCGGCGGAAACATGATTCGGGAAGGTCTTTCAGAACAAAGTGAAACCGAACAGAAAGTTACGCCTCTGACACCAAGGACGTTCCTGGTGCAGGCAGTTGCGACATCCATTGACGCCCTGTCGGTGGGATTTACGATCGCAGAGTATGGTTTCCCACAGGCACTGTGTGCTTCCCTGATAATTGCGGCAGTAACCTATCTGGTATGTCTGCCAGGCGTTATGGCTGGCCGCAAAGCAGGCGGTAAGCTTACCAACAAAGCACCGATTATCGGTGGAATTATCCTGATTCTGATCGGCACAAAAATAAAATTCTTCCCGTAAGCAATGTTCTGTCAAAAGACGCATCTGACAGACATTGTTTTTATTTGGTAAAATTTAAGAAAAACTAAGGAGACGTTTGTTATGGGTTATATGGAAAAATATCGGGAGTGGGTGGAAAAGCTCCCGGAAAATGATCCGCTTCGCAAGGAACTTGCGGAGATTGAAGGGGATCATCGTGCGATCCGTGAGCGGTTCCAATTGGATCTTGCCTTTGGGACAGCAGGACTGCGCGGGATTGTGTCTGCCGGCACGAACCGCATGAATTATTACACGGTCGGAAGAGCAACCCAGGGTATTGCTAATTACATCGTCAAGCAGGGTAGAGCGGCGATGAACCGCGGCGTTGTAATTGCGCATGATCCGCGTTATTTCTCAAAGGAATTCTCACAGTTTGCGGCAGGCATTTTTGCGGCCAATGGCATCAAAGCGTATGTCTTTCCGGATCTACGACCGACTCCGGAACTTGCGTTTATGATCCGCAAGCTGGGTACGATTTCCGGCATTAACATTACTGCTTCGCATAACCCGAAGAACTATAACGGCTATAAGGCATACTGGGAAGACGGTTGTCAGGTAAGCTCTGCTGTCGCAGACGGCATGACCGATGAGATCAATGCGCTGGATTATTTTACCGGCATTCATAAGATGTCCTTTGCGGAAGGCATTCAGTCCGGCATGATTACCGTGCTGGATGAATCCTATGACCGCGCATATCTCGATATGATCGAATCAATCGCGATTCATTCCGGAGATGAACTGGATCTTTCCATCCCGCTGGTTTATACACCGCTTAACGGTGCCGGTTCGCTTCCGTTCCGGCAGATGATGAAGGATCGCGGGTTTACCAACTGGCATATTGTTGAAGAACAGAGTATGCCGGATCCCGAGTTCACAACAGTTGGCTATCCAAATCCGGAAAGTCCGGCCGCTTTCAAGCTGTCTGAAGAGCTTGGACGCAAAGTCGGAGCAGAACTGCTGATGGCAACCGACCCGGATTCGGATCGCTTTGCGATTGAACTTCTGGGTGATGATGGCGAGTATGTATGGCTCAATGGCAACCAGACGGGTTACCTGCTGGTCAACTATATTCTTGAAGGACGCAAAGCCGCTGGAACACTTCCGAAGAACGGTGCGATGGTCAAATCCATTGTTACCTCTGATATGTCCGCTGTCATGGCAGAAGACTATGGCGTCAAGATGGTGGAATCCCTGACCGGATTTAAGAATATCTGCGGACGCATTCCATATCTGGAAGAGAACAACTACCAGTATCTGTTTGGGTATGAAGAGTCTGTCGGCTATGCTGCATGCCCGGAGATTCGTGACAAGGATGGTATTTCTGCAGGCATGCTGGTGGCGGAGGCTGCTGCGTATTACCGCAAGCAGGGCAAGACGCTGTGGCAGGTGCTGGAAGGCCTGTATGAGAAGTACGGCTATTATGCAGAGGATGAACCAAACCTCATTCTGGAAGGTGTGGATGGCGCAGAACGCATCAGACGTATGATGAACTATGTGCGCAGCCATCTGCCGGAAACAGTTGGCGGCTATAAGGTCACAGAGGTTATTGACTATATCAATTCCTATGATGAACTGTTCCGCTCCAACGTATTGCGTTTCTATCTGGAAAACGGATCCTGGTTTGCGATCCGTCCATCCGGAACGGAGCCAAAGATCAAATTCTATTTCTACAGCTGCCAGAAATCCATGGAGGAAGCAGTGGCGGTCAATACCCGCATCAAAGAAGATATCCTCACAATGGTAAATGCTGTTGAATAGTCAATGAAGCCATCGGAAGGGATGGGCTTTATTGGATATATGGCTATTCTGAATCTCTTATGGAATCTTGGCATGCTGGGGATGTTTGTTGTGTGTTCCTTTCAGTGCGCTAAGATGATTGACCGGCAGCCGGTTGAAACCCCGGTTCTGTGGATTGCAGGACTGATTCTGTCCTTGGCGTATATGGTATGGAAGCTGTCGCGGTTTGACCTGTGCGAGCGATATACGCTGAAGCAGTTCGAGGCAAACTGGATCAAAGATCGCAGCCGTCAGAAGGGATTTCATTATCATGACAAGCCAGGATGCTATGCCATTCTGATTTACCGGTTCCCGCATGTACTGCCGTTTGCGGCAGGTTATTCCAATGTCTACGTCGGACAGTCTCTGGAAGTGTATCAGCGCATTCACAACCATCTCAACCGGAAAGGGAATGGGGATGTTTATGCGGATGTTCGGGATGGCAGGCATATAGAAATCGAAGTGTATCCCTGCAAACCTTCCCGGCTGAATGCCATGGAGAAAAAACTGATTCGACGATACCATGCGGAGGCCTATTACAATCGCACGGCAGGCGGCGGAACCAGACGCGGTATCCTGAAACATTAAGGTTGAATCCGGCAAAGCAGACCGGGTATAGTAAAGACGCGAAAAGAGGAGAAAAAAAGATCATTATGGACAGTCTGAAACTGAAAGAAAATCTGTATTGGGTTGGAATTGAAGACTTTGACATGCGCGTATTCGATATCATCATGACAACGGAATACGGCTCCAGCTTCAATTCCTATATTCTCAAAGGAAGCGAGAAGACTGCTTTGTTTGAGACAGAAAAGACAAAGTTCTTCGACGATTACCTGAAGGAGATCGAACAGGTCGTTCCGGTAAAGGAGATTGACTATATCATCATGAACCACACGGAACCGGACCATGCGGACGGTATTGGTGAACTGCTGAAGCTGAATCCGGACATCACGGTTTACGGTACAACTGCCGCAATTAATAACCTGAAACAGATCATGAACCGGGAGGACTTCAAGTTCCAGATCGTCAAGAATCTGGAAACCCTGTCCCTGGGTGATATCACACTGGAATTTCATACGCTGCCAAACCTGCACTGGCCGGATACCATGTGGACTTATGCGAAGGAAATCAAAACACTCTTCCCGTGTGATTCCTTTGGAAGCCATTTTGCGACAAAGGAAGTGCTGCGTTCGCTCGTTACCGATGAGGAAGGCTACTGGAAGGCAACGAAGTACTACTTCGACTGTATTCTTGGACCGTTCCGTCATCCGTTTGTGGAGAATGGCCTGAAACGTCTGGAAACTCTTGATGTGGATATGATCTGTACCGGACACGGACCGGTGCTGGACAGTCACATCGATGAGATTGTGGCGAAGTACAAGGAATGGTGCAGTGAGCCGGCAAAAGACGGCAAGACAGTTGTAATCCCGTATGTTACAGCTTATGGCTATACGGAAATGCTGGCAAAGGCACTGGCGGAAGGCCTGAATGAAAGCGGCGTAAAGACAGAGCTTTACGACATGGTGGAAGAAAAAGATGCGGACAAGGTCATTGCGGCAATCACAGCTGCGGATGGTCTTCTGATTGGTTCCCCGACGATTGTCGGAGAAGCGCTTCCTCCGGTTGCCAATCTGCTCAACGGTCTTCATGCCGCACTGGTAAAGGGTAAACCTGCAGCGGCGTTTGGAAGCTTTGGATGGAGCGGAGAAGCAGTGCCGAATCTTTCTGCCAAGCTGACACAGCTGAAATACAATGTGCAGGAAGGACTGAAGGTCAAGTTCAAGCCATCCGATGCAGATCTTGCGGCAGCGAAGGAATACGGCAAAACCTTTGCGTCATTACTGAAGTAAAACAGCCAGAAGACATTTGCCAATGGACCTTCCTGCGGTGAATGTCTTTTTCTGTCCCTGCAGCTAAAAATCCAGTACCATAAAGCTGTATGACAAACCGAACAAAATCAATACTGCGGAAAGGACTGATTTTTGCGCTGGCTCTGGCATGGCAAAGCGGTGCTTCCGGCTGCAATGCGGTCAAAGAATCCGAACCACCGGTTACGCTTGCGATTGCCTGGACCAATACACCCGAATCATATTCCTATACCAGTACAATTGTGGCGGCTGAGGAAACAGGAGCCAATGTCGTTCTGCTGGATCAGGTGAAATCCTATGATCTTTCTTATGATTCACAGGAACAGCTGACCGGTCAGAAAGATGCGCATGGTATCCTTTCTTCTTCTGCCGCAAAGCGTGTCAAAACCAATACGTGGCTGAATTCCAATGCGGAAGAAGTACTGCAGGGAGTGGATTGCGTGATTGTACCGGGTGGATGGGATATCAGCCCGACACTCTACTATCAGGAAGAAACCTGGCATGGTATCGAAGAGGACGGGGATTACAGTGCGGAACGGGATGTATCGGATTACCTGCTGTTATCCTACTGTCTGGATCATGATATTCCGGTGTTCTGTATCTGCAGAGGAATGCAGATGCTGGGAGTGGTATCCGGCGCGGAAATGATCCAGGATATTGGAACTTATTTTGAAGAGAAGGGAATCGCTTACTCTGATCTGCATCGTGATCCTGAGCGCAAGCAGTTCACGGCACATGCGGCGACGATTACGAAAAAGGACTCCCTGCTGCATCAGATCATGGGAACGGAAGTTGTGGAAGGCTGCCCTTCCTGGCACCATCAGGCACTGAAGCGTGTAGATGATACCCGCCTTGTCGTGACGGCTGTAACCAAAACCGATGGTGAAGCGATGATCGAAGCGATTGAACGTCCGGATCGTTCCTTCTGTCTGGGCGTGCAGTATCATCCGGAAGTATCTGTTCGCAAAATAATCGAACAGGAATCAGACAGGGATACGCTGATGGACTATGAAACGGCGATGAAGCCATTCAGGGCCCTGGTGGAATACTGCAGAAAAGCGTGAAAAAACGGGTGATTCTGTGGTTTTGGCCTTACGTACAGAGTGAACTGCCTGTTTACTTGCAAAGCAGTGTTTGATATAATTTTCGAGCACATGTAAAAAAGGAGTTTGTGGGATGCTGAATGCATTATTGATGATTGTCAGTGCCGCATTGATTATCCTGACCCTGCTTCAGGGCGGTAAATCCGATGGTATTTCCGGTGCGTTTACCGGTAACGGCGGGCTGAATCTGTTTGCCAACGTAAAAGAACGTGGTTCTGAGAAAGTGATTTCCAACATTACACTCATTCTTGGAGTTATATTCTTTATTCTGGTTATTGCGATTCATATTGTCTGACAAAAATCAGCCGGCATAAGTCCGGCTTTTTTTGACCCACTGAAAATAGGAGACTGGTGATGGAAGACTATAAGACAAGCATATTGAAACTGATTGAAGAGAATAAGCGCGGAACACTGGACCGCAATGATCTCATGAAAAAGCTGAACCTGACAGGTGCGAGTGAAATTGCGGATTTTGATCAGGCACTGGAAGAGCTGGAAGATGAGATGATGATCATCCGTGCCCGCGGCAACTGCTACATGAACCGGGAACAGTATGGAATTGAAGTTGGCGTAATCCATATCAATCGGAAGGGCGTAGGCTATGTTGACCGCTCCGGCAAACCGTCAATTATGATCGTATCTGCCCGTATGAAAGATGCGATGGATGGAGATGTGGTTGCGGTGCATGCGGAATCCTACCATGCAAGATATTTTGATTCCATCAGCGGCACGGTATTAAAAGTATTGAAGCGTGCCAAGTCGACACTGGTAGGAACCTATATCAGTACGCCGAATGGACCCAAGCTCTGGCCGGATGAGGAGAAGTATCGCGGCTTCAGCGTATCTATGAAAGAGCCGGAAGGATTCACACCGCTTCCGGGCATGAAAGTTCTGACAGAAATCAACAGTTATTCCAATCCATTGGAACTGACCTATCTGAAGACAATTGGATTTAAGGATGACCCGGGCGTAGATCTGTTATCCATCCTGTATGACCATGATATTGACCCGGAGTTTCCTGCAGAAGTAATCAAGGAAGCTGAGGCAATTCCGCAGGAAGTATCAGAGGAAGAAAAAGAAAACCGCACAGACCTGACACAGGATATTACTGTAACGATCGATGGTGATGACTCCAAGGATTTTGATGATGCGATACCTGTCGTTAAGGATGAAGATGGATGGATTCTGAAAGTCTCCATTGCCGATGTATCACATTATGTTACACAGAACAGCGCACTGGATGAAGAAGCACTGAAGCGCGGAACATCAAACTACATCATTGATAAAGTGGTACCGATGCTGCCGCAGTTATTAAGCAACGGCATCTGCAGCCTGAACCCGCATGTTGTGCGTCTTACCAACACCTGTGAGATGAAGGTGGATGCTAATGGCTATATCACGGATTACAAAGTATATCCGTCCTATATCCGTTCTACAGAGCGCATGACCTATCGCAACGTAAATAAGATCTACAACGGCGAGGAAGAGGTACGGACACAGTTTGCCAACGTGGTCCCGATGCTGGAAGACCTTCGTGACTGTGCGGATGCGATCCGCAGAAAGCGTGTTGCGGAAGGTGCGATTGACTTTGAAAGCGATGAACCGCAGATCATCGTAGATGAAACCGGAAAACCGCTTGAAATCAAAGTCAGAGAACACGGACATGCGGAGATGATCATTGAGGACTGTATGATTGCGGCCAATGTATCTGTCGCAAATCTCATGAACCGGAACGACTTCCCGTGCATTTATCGAATTCACGATGAACCCAATGTAAAGCGATTAACAAACTATGCCCATATGGCATATATGCTTGGACATCCGTTCAATGTGAAGAATGCAATATCACCAAAAGAGATTCAGCGCTATCTGTCTGCCAATGAGGATACGCCGGAGTATTCAGTGCTTTCAAGTCAGATGCTGCGGTGCATGTCCAAAGCGGTTTATGACGCAAAGTGTCTCGGTCACTTTGGCCTTGCGGAGAAGGAATACCTCCACTTCACATCACCAATTCGCCGTTACCCGGATCTGATTGTGCATCGGATGCTGCGCCGTTACTATTATGAAAATGACTTCACCCATCGGGATGGGGATGAAGAAAAAATGCGCCGGTTTGCGGAACACAGTTCCGAGCGGGAACGTGCTGCGGATGATGCGGAATACGAATGCGAAGACATGAAGAAGGCTGAATACATGTCGGATAAGATCGGTGTGGTATTTACCGGCACCATCACATCCGTCAAGAATTTTGGCTTCTATGTTACACTGCCTAATACGATTGAAGGCATGGTTCGCGTAGAATCCCTGTTTGATGGATACTATCGGTATGATGAAAGCCGGATGTCACTGATCAATGACCGGAGCCATGTGGTCTACCGGGTAGGCGATACCATTCAGGTTCGTGTAATCTCTGCGTCCAAGCAGGCGCGCGCTATAGAATTCGGTGTTGTGCGCCAGAGCGGTGGCAAAGTAAGGGAAAAGACGGAACCGATAAAGAAAGGCCGCAAGACCAGATCCCGTTCTGCCCGGAAGAGTGAACAATACGGGTATCAGCTGAACACAAGAACTCGCGGAAGGAAACAGAATGGCAAATCAAAAAAGCGGTGATATCAAAGTTGTTGCCGATAACCGCAAAGCACGTCATGACTATTTCATAGAGGATACCTATGAGGCAGGTATGAGCCTTACCGGTACGGAGATCAAGTCTGTACGGGAAGGCCGCATTCAGCTTAAGGATTCCTATATCTCCATTCGGAATGGGGAAGCTTGGATCAAAGGCATGCATATCAGCCCATACAAGTATGGCAACATCTTTAACGTGGATCCGGAACGTGACCGGAAACTGCTGCTGCACAGCTATGAGATACGAAAGATGTTTGATAAAGTTCGTCTGAAAGGCTATACGCTTGTGCCATTGAGAATCTATCTCAGACATGGCAAGGCGAAGATGGAAGTAGCTCTGGCGAAAGGTAAGAACCTTGTGGATAAGCGGGAAACGCAGAAACTGCGTGATGCCAAGCGTGAAATGGAAAAGGCATTGAAACTGACAAGATAGGAAGAGCGCTGCGGCGTTCTTTTCTTTTAATCGTTTTCTTTAATATCACTCAAATCAAATGCAGTTTTTTTCATTTTTTTTTGTTTAAATCTGTTTCATGTCACAGTCTAAATAGTGAAAGCCTGCTAATAAAAAGTCAATAGGGACTTTGCAGGTTTATTGAGAAAGTTGGTGATGCATATACGAGCCACAATGAAAAGACCGAACTAACGGTCTGGATGTGAAATCAGTGAAGCTCATGATTAACTCTGAGACTGATC
>JAFWJY010000258.1 GCA_017514525.1 Solobacterium sp.
CTGTATGCACCTGACCCAGACCCAGATTGCGACAATCGACAGTTCTCCGGTCCTGTTTATCGTTTTTGCCTATTTCTTTATGCTGCGTTATATGCATACGGATCTTGCCAGGGAACCGTTCCGCCATGCATTGGTTCCGCTGGCGTTCAGCGGCCTTTTCATGGGGCTGTCCATCGACAGCAAATGGATCGGAATCTATGCCGGCGCCGGCCTGGCTGTGCTGTATGCCTGGCACGGAATCCGCCATATCCGGCTGCGCGCTGAGGCGGACCGCCTCCTTCAGTCCGCCGGTCTTTCTGAAGAACAGGCTGCGGAACTGAAAGATATTTATCGGAAGCTGATTGAGGCATGCGCAGATTAACGCATGTCTTTTTTTGCGCTAAAATTAAGTGAAATGAATTTATTCGCATTGTTTCGAAGAACACAGAATGAAGTGATTTCCGGCAGCGTGGTAGATCTTAAAATGACTCAGGTTTACGAAGCGAATCGCTCCAATCACTATGTGCCTTCTTATTTCTATGACATCTATCTTCACAATACCAATAAGCGGGTGGGGTATTGTGATCTTCGTGTTGGCTATAATCAGGAACTCTATTATGCCGGCAACATCGGTTATCATGTGGATCCGCCATACCGTGGGCATCACTATGCATATGAAGCCTGCAGGATGCTGTTTCAAGTCGCGTTGGATAAGGGAATGGATACGGTAATCATTACCTGTTCCCCGGATAATCCGGCAAGCAGGAAAACCCTGGAGCGTCTGGATGGCTGCTATATAGAAACCGTTGCGGTTCCGGAAGACCACTGGCTGTATCAGCGCGGGGAAACCGTCAAGAGGATCTATCGGTACGACCTGAATAAGCCTGCGTTATAATACAGTTATGCTTCGGAAGCTGATTAAAATACTGACCAGCAGAATCGTAGTACTGGCGTTACTGTTAATCGTTCAGGTAGCGTTCCTTTTTATTTCACTCTACCGTACCGCATTATCCTACAGCCTTGTGCCGCTCTTCGATCTGCTTGCACGAATTCTGGCGATTTATGTCATAAACAAAGATGAGGACAGCCAGTATAAGATTGGCTGGATTTTTCTGATTCTGGCATTGCCGGTTCTTGGCAGCTTTTTGTTTCTGCTGTGTTTTGGCAGAAAAATGCCAAAGCGTCTGGCGAATGGAACGATCCGGGCGGACGCACGACTGCGTGATCTGCTGAAACAGGATCCGGAGACTCTGCAGAATCTGAAAGAAAATGATCCGGAATGCGCCTACCATTTTTCACCAGGAGTGCATGTGTCTGGATTTCCGGTCTATCAGAACACCCGTGTGGAATACTATGACAGCGGTGAGGCGTTTCTTCCGGCAATGCTGGAAGAACTGAAACAGGCGAAGCACTTCATCTTTATGGAGTATTACATCATACAGACTGGCACAATGTGGAACCAGGTGCTGGATGTATTAAAGCAGAAGGTTGAGGAAGGCGTTGAAGTCAAACTGATCTATGATGACTTTGGCTGTTACAGCCGCATCCCTGCCCATTATGACCGGGAACTGAATCAGATGGGGATCGAAACGTATCGGTTCAATAAGATGCGTCCGGCACTGGTTATTACGATGAACAACCGGGATCATCGAAAGCTCTGCGTGATTGACAATAGAATCGGCTTTACGGGCGGTGTCAATCTGGCGGACGAATATATCAACATTAACAGCCCGTATGGTTACTGGCGTGATTCTGCCATGAAGATGGAAGGAGAGGCGGTAACCAGTCTGACAGTTATGTTTTTGGGGATGTTTTCCTACCTGCGAAAGGATGAAAACGAAATTGACTATACCCGTTATATTGGAGTGCATCGGGTGGAACAGAATAAAGACTGCTGGTATCAGCCATTCAGTGACACACCAACCGATGAGATCGATATGGGCTTATCGGTTCACCTTAATCTTGTGAACAGTGCCCGTCGCTACATTTACATAGATACCCCATACCTGGTGCTGAACAGTGACATGCTGGGAGCGCTGTGTCTCAGTGCCCGAAACGGAACCGATGTACGCATCATGACACCCGGCATTCCGGATAAGCAGACCGTGTTTCAGATTACCCGTTCCAACTACTACAAGCTGATCAAAGCAGGCGTAAAGATCTACGAGTATACGCCTGGTTTCAATCACCGCAAGAATGTAGTGGCAGATGACATGTGTCTGATTGGAACGGTGAATACGGATTATCGAAGCTATTTCCTGCAGTTTGAAAATGGCGTGCTCATGCATGATCCGCATATGGCAGAAACCATGCGCAAAGCATTTGAAGCAGGCCTTGAACAGGCAGAACAGATCACACTGGAAAAATGTCAGAGTGTCAACGGAGTGGTGCGTCTGTATCGGGCGATCCTGGCATTGATGGCACCGCTATTCTAAAAACCTATGAAGACAAAACGATTGAAAAAACAGATTGAAATCCTGCTGGGGATACTGGTAACCTGCATCGTGTTACTGAGCCTTGCGGTTTTCATCATGCGTATGAAAGACCAGCAGCAGGAGGCGGCAGAGCCGGCTGCTGAAACGGAACAGACAGAAGAAACCATTTCATCGTCCTACTGGGTCAACAACGTGGAGATTCCAGAAGCTGGCGGAATCAGACTGGAACATATTCATATCCCCTGGGACAGTTCCAGGCGCCCCGGAGAAGTGCGGGAAATCCGCTATATTACAATTCATGAAACGGATAACCGCAGCAGCGGTGCCGATTCAGCTGCCCACAGCAATCTGCTGGTGAATGATACCAGTGATATGACAGGCTGGCATTATACGGTGGATGATCACAGCATCTACCACAATATTCCGGATAATGAGATCGGCTGGAATGCGGGTGACAACCGTACGGATCCGGGTGGAAATATGAACGGCATTGGCATTGAGATGTGTGTAAATCTGACGAATGATTTCAATCAGACCATGCGCAATACCGCTTCACTTGCGGCGAAGCTGTTAGTGACATATGATTTGAAGGTTGACGATGTCCGCCTCCATGCGGATTTTATGGATAAAGTATGTCCGCATCGTCTGATCACCGAAGGACGTGTTGCGGAATTCTATGAAATGATACGTCAGGAATATGCGGCTGAAGCAGCGAGTGAGCTGGATCGAAGGATTGAGGCTCTTTTGCCGGTACAGCCCGCAGAGGAATAGAGAGGATCTACGGCAATGGAAAAAGTAGGATTGGTACTGGAAGGCGGAGGCATCCGCGGCGCATTTACAGCCGGCGCAATGGCATGGCTGATTGATAACGGAATTGAATTTGATTACAACGTAGGTATTTCCAGCGGCGCCATGTATATGGTCTGTTATCTGATGAAGGATAAAAAACTGCTGAAGAATATTTCCTGCAAGCACACGATTGCGGATGATGTGGTCGGCATAAAGGCGTTGATGCATGAAGGCTATTATGTGGCGTATAAGAAGCTGTTCCATGATGTATTGATTGAACAGGAGCACTTTTCGGTAAAGCCGCTGCGTGATGCCAATACCAATCTGGAAATCGGCTGTTACGATCTTGATCTTGGGAAGACGGTTTATTTCAATGCACAGGACCTGGACGATGAAATGGAACTGCTGCGGGCAACGTGTTCACTGCCGGTCGCTGCTGCGACTGTAGATTTTAAGGGCCGTCATCTTCTGGATGGAGGCATTACCAAGATGATTCCAATTGAACGGGCTGTTGAACAGGGCTGTACAAAAACACTTGTCGTTACCACAAAACCCAAGGACTATGTCCGCCCTGAGGCTTCCTGGTTTGTAAAACTGCTAATGCGAATCGTTTACCGGAAATATCCGTGCGTA
>JAFWJY010000259.1 GCA_017514525.1 Solobacterium sp.
AAGGTTGTCACTGGAGCCGATATCTTCTCCATAATCGAGGCCATACGGGAAGTGATCCGCCCCAATAACAATGACGGTATCATCTGCGATGCCGGCCTGTTCCAGCCGGTCTACCAGATACGCCAGCGCGTCTTCCAGTTCCTGGTTTGCGGCCAGGTAGCACTTTACGCCATCGGTATAACCTTCGAGATCTTTATATTCCTCCCAGTGCTTGGCAGACATCTTGTTGGAAAGATTGTACAGGCTGTGACCGCTGACGCTCATGTAGTAGACGTTGAACGGTTCCTTGTTGATGTACATGTCCACCGTGCCTTCCATCATTTCAAGGTCACTCTCCGGGAACTGCTCTGTCACAAACGCTTCCATACCGTTGCCAAACCCCATGAATCCGTTGGAGTAGCCAAGATTGTTATGGGTGATGTTGCGGTCATAGAACGTATAGTCATTGTTGTGGAACGCCCAGCCGTTATACCCGCGCTTGTTCAGCTGACTGCCCATGATCATCTCATTCTTGAACTTTGAAGTGATCTTGAAGGAGGAGCCTCCTTCTGTTGGCAACAGACCGAAGACATTTTCATATTCACCGCCGGTCGTACCGGCACTGGCTGGCTGATAGTAATCCGTAAATTGGATGCCCTTGTTTGCCAGACGGTACAGGGTCGGCGTGCGGTCTTTATCAATTACTTCGGCAGAGAATGCCTCGGCACTGATGAAGATGAGATTCTTGTCTTTGAATAATCCGGTATATTCATTTTTACGGGATGGAAGCTGTTCCGAAACATAGCTGTCCAACTGCCGGTATACTTCGCTGTCTGATTCGATCAATGCGTCAAAATCAATATCCAGTTTGTTGTAGTCATAGACAACCGGTTCCTCTTTAACCTCAGTCTCTGCCTCTTCTTCCGGCTCCGCATTCAGCACTTCAAACTCCATGTTCTGATCCTTGCGGTTGAGCAGATGCTCGCCATCCAGGCGGATGCCGGTCGCAAGACCAAAGTCCGTTACTGCGGTCTGGAAGGAATATTCACTGGTATAGACGCCATACATCACGCGGCTGAAGGAAATTGCCAGTACGCCGCCAACATAAAACAGGATAAAACACGTAATCAGCAGGAATGGCTCCAGATCATGGAGGCGTTCGCCCCGATCTGCCTTGCGGCTCAGTATGAGATACAGCACGATCGGTCCAAGAAACAGCAGAATATGCAGAAGGCCGGGAATACTGAAGACAAGATTGACGGTATCGGTTGTAAACCCGGTAAGGGCGTCCGTTCCGCCGGAGAAAACCGTGCGCAGATCATAGAACATCTTGAATATACGGTACTCAAAGTAGTAAGCCGTATAGATGACTCCGATCACCAGCAGCGCCAGTCGTCGGAAAAAGAGATTTACCCTGGGGTGCCTGGACAGTGAAGTCAGCACAAACAGCAGTAAGCCATAGGCAATGGAAAACAGTGCCGTAAACAGAATCGTGATATTCCACGGTCCGCCTACCGTTGTCCATTTCAAGGCCATCTCTTCATAAAACAGAAGGACCGCAGGCATCAGGCTTACCAGGATGCGCTGCCGGTGCTGTTTTCGTTCCAGTTTTTCGCGTTCGCGTTTCTTTCGTCCAGCCATAACAGTTTCTAATTATATATCACGTCTGCCGTTTTGGTATCTGCTATAATCAACCAGGAAATCGAGGAATGATATGAGTACAACCGAACGATTAGCTGCCTTTCTGGATACCTGTCCGACCCCGTATCAGGTGACGGACTATATCCTGAAAGCGTTAAAAGAACATGAATTTACAGAACTGAAAGAACAGGAACCGTGGTCATTGGCACCGGGGAAATCCTACGTAGTCACCCGCAATGAATCGGCAGTCATTGCCTTCCGGATTCCTGTGGGCAAGCCCAAAGGCTTTCTGATCGGCGCAACGCATGACGACAGCCCTGCCCTTAAAATCAAACCGGATCCGGAAACAGAGTCCGCGGGTATGATTCGCCTGAATGTGGAAGGCTATGGCGGACTTCTGCGCGCACCATGGTTTGACCGCCCGCTGGCCATCGCTGGAAGAGTCTGTGTCCGGACGCCAAACGGCGTCCAGTCCCGCCACCTTTTTATTGACCGGGACATCTGCGTGATTCCAAGCCTTGCGATTCATATGGACCGCAATATCAACACAGCCGGACATGTATATGAAATTCAGAAAGAGATGTTGCCGGTATTCCGCACGAAAGACAGTACCGTTACCTTTCAAACCCTGCTGGCAAATGAACTTGGCGTAAACGAATCTGATATTCTTTCACATGATCTGATTGTCTGCCCGCATACCAAAGCAGCCATCACTGGGGCGGATGCCTCTATGATCTCTGCCCCGCATCTGGATGACCTGCAGTGCACCTTTGCCAGCCTGGAAGGTTTCCTTCACGCAGAAGCTTCTGCCTCCATCCCGGTAATGGCAGTCTTTGACAACGAAGAAGTCGGTTCCACTTCCCTGCAGGGTGCCAATGGCACCTTCCTGGAAGATACTCTGCATCGGATCGAGGAATGTCTGCATCTGGCCAAAGATGACTTCTGTTCCATCTGCAGCTCTTCCTTTGTCTTAAGTGCTGACAATTCTCATGCGGTTCATCCGAATTATCCGGAGAAAGCCGATCCGACCCATCATCCGAAGATGAATGGAGGCATTGTGATCAAATACGCCGCTTCCACATCCTATCTTACGGACGCGGTTTCCTCCGCCCTGGTAGAAGATCTCTGCAGCGCCATCCATGTCCCGGTGCAGCACTTCTCCAATCACTCCAATACCCCGGGTGGCTCCACCTTGGGAAGATTGTCGGTTCAGCATATCGGCATCCGCACCGCGGATATCGGTCTGGCTCAGCTGGCCATGCATTCTCCCTATGAGACTGCCGGGGTCAAAGATACCGACTATCTGATTCAGCTGTTCCGTGCCTACTACACTTCTTCCCTTTGCACAGAAGCGGATGGCGCACAGCACTTTGTACAGAATCACTGATCACGCACGCAAACGAAAAGGGCTTTCGCTTCCTTCAATCTGCTGATGAAGTAGCGTGAGCCCTTTTTTTCTAACCCTTGTAGTAGTTGATGAGACAGCCGCTTGCCAGGATTTCCTTTTCACTTGGTTCCAGTGAACCAAGCTCTACCGCAAATGGAGTAACCGTTCCATCTGCTTTGATGATCCAGGCCTGTACTGGCGTTCCTTCCAGCAGGGAGGAACGGATATGTTTCAGGAATACCCAGTCCTTGTTTTCAAGCTTGGAAGCTTCCGTGGTAACAAATGGCAGGATGCCCCAGTTAATGAGGTTGGAGCGATAGCGCTTGGTTGCGTACTCATCCGCGAAATTGGCGCTGCCGCCAAGCACGCGCTGGCAGGAAGCTGCCTGCTCACGCGCACTGCCATCACCCGGCTTGCGGGCATAAATGCTTGAGCCAACGTTTGTCGCCGCTAGATCAAGTTCTATGCCAGCCTGCTTCAACGCGTCTGCGACTGTTTTCAGCTGTGCATCAATAGCGCCCTCCTTGCGGGCGTCATCCAGCTGCTTGACTGCCTTGGCATTAGGCACATAGTCCGGATCCTTCCGGGACAGTGTGAACTCTGCCAGACGCAGCGGATTGGAACGGAAGCTGGAGGTTTCACCGCTTGGAATCAGCTCATCCGTCGTTGTGACCGGATCAGTAATGTAGGAAATGTTCTGAACCAGAAGGTCTTCACTCAGAACCGGCTGCTCTGGCCAGTCCTTGATATTCGGCCCAAACCGCAGCTCATAATCCGGTTCCGGATGACCCCAGCCGTTATACACTCTGCGTTCATAGATCGATGCGTCAAACACTGCGGCAGGAATCTGTACCGGCTCTGTGATCACTTCATCACCCGCAGTCAGGATGCCCTTGTTTTTCGCAGTTGCGGCAATGGAACGTGCATCCATCAGCGCAACGCCGGCAATCTGCCCTTCGCCCGGCTTGGAGCCTTCCCGGTTCGGGAAGTTTCTGGTGCTGTGACGAATCGAGAATTCCCCGTTGGCCGGTGTATCACCTGCGCCAAAGCACGGTCCGCAGAAAGCCTCGCGGATGATTGCGCCGCTGCTGACCAGATCTGCGACTGCCCCATTTTTTACCAGTTCTTTATAAACCGGCATACTGTCGGGATAAATGCTGAGACGGAACTCCGCATTGCCGCAGTCACTGTCTTTCAGTACAGCAGCTGCCGTCATGATGTTTTCATAAATACCGCCGGAACATCCAGCGATCACGCCCTGATCGACATGGACGTTGCCATCGGCATCGATCTTTGAGACCAGATCCATATTCACGTTTCCATTCAGCTGCTGATTGGAACGATCCTGTGCCTCCTGCAGGTATTTGGCAGGATTCTGCTTCAGCTCCTTAATTGGAAGTGCATAGCTCGGATGCATCGGCAAAGCGATCATGCATTCAACTTCCGACAGGTTCAGTTCAATGCAGGCATCGTAATAGGCGCCTTCTTCCGGCTCCAGTTTCTGATAATCCTGTGGACGGTTATGTGCTTTGTAATAAGCTTCGGTTACCGCATCCGTCTGCCAGATGGAAGACCAGCAGGTCGTTTCCGTTGTCATGACATCAATGCCGTTTCGTTCATCCTGAGACAGCGTCGCAATGCCCGGGCCGACAAATTCCATGACTTTGTTTTTGACATAGCCGTTTGCGTAGGTCGCAGCCACCAGGCTCAGCGCCACATCCTGCGGGCCAACGCCCGGACGAAGTTTTCCGGTCACATATATCAGAACAACCTTCGGACGCTCCATGTCATAGGTGCGCTTTACCAGTTGCTTGGCAAGTTCGCCGCCGCCTTCGCCAACCCCCATGGTGCCAAGGGCGCCATAACGGGTATGCGAATCACTGCCAAGGATCATCCGGCCTACACCGCTCATGCATTCGCGGTTATAGCTGTGAATGACTGCCATGCATGGAGGTACATAAATACCTCCGTATTTATGAGCTGCAGACAGCGCAAACTGATGATCATCTTCGTTAATGGTTCCGCCGACTGCACAGAGTGTATTGTGACAGTTGGTCAGTACATACGGCATTGGAAACTCCGTCATGCCGGATGCACGGGCGGTCTGGATAATGCCAACATAGGTAATGTCATGGCTGGTCAATGAGTCATACGTAATATGAAGAATATTGGGGTCTGTATGATTATCATGGGCATCCAGGATGCGATACGCCATGGTGCGCTTGCGTCCCTCATACTTGTTCATGCCGCTGATAAACTCTGCCGGTGCGCCGTTTGCGTAGAATACGCCGTTTTCTCTCAGTCTCATAAAAGAAAGCCTCCATCACTCCTTAACAGGATGAATAATACAGAAATCATACAACGTTTTTCTTTCCTACGCATTTAGGGTTTCCAAAACCTATAATGGAACCATATGGGAGGTAAGTTATGAACGCAATTCAGAAGCACGTACTGAAACGGAAAGAAGTAACCGAACTGAGTGAACGGGAACTGTTAATGGAGCTTGTCGAAGAAAAGCGATTCAATGAAACCCTGCGCGTTCTGCACTGGATCTGGATCGCCATTATCTGGTTGATTATCATTATCATCTGTGTGATCTACGGGCCTAAAGTCTTCCAGTTCTTCAAGGACCTCTATGATCTGGTTCGTTCCATCAACTCACAGTTCCAGTCTGTCAAAGAGTCCCTGCAATCCCTTTCCGACACCTTTGCGCCGCTGTTTGGAAAATTCCTGCCCTGAAGCAGACCGTGTCAAACCGCAGAAAATGCGTATAATGTTCAGTAATAGTTTAGGAGGTTAATCCCTATGGCTGATTTTTTCCCTGAGGTAGCGCAGCTGGCACCGGAAGATCTGAATCTGCTTCGCGATACCTTTCATCGCAACAACACGATTGATGTTGAGACGTCCGAACGTCTCGGCGTCAAGCGCGGACTCCGCAACCCGGACGGTACCGGTGTACTGGCCGGCCTTACAAATATCTGTGATGTTATCGGCTATAACCGCAAAGAAGACGGAACGATCGAGCCAATCGACGGCAAACTGATCTACCGCGGCATTGACGTTGAACGCATCGTCAAAGAAGCACTGGATCAGGACCGCTTTCTCTTTGAAGAAGTTGCCTGGCTCCTGCTGTTTGGTGAACTGCCAAACGCAAAGAACCTGAAGCACTTCACCGAAATTATTGATGCCCACCGGGAACTGCCTCCTGGATTTCCGCAGACCATGATCATGAACGCGCCGAGCCCGAATATCATGAACAAGATTGCCCGCTCTGTGCTGTCCATGTACAGCTATGATGATGAAGCGGAAGATACCTCGCTGGAAAGCACCATCAAGCAGTCCATCAACCTGATTGCCGGATTGCCAACGATGATGATTTATTCCTACATCGCAAAGATTCATGTCTATGACCATGGTTCTCTGTATTTCCACTATCCGATTCGCGGTCTCAGCACCGCTGAACATGTGCTTTCTATCTATCGTCCGGATCAGCAGTACACGCATGAAGAGGCAAAACTGCTCGATCTGTGCATGGTCGTTCACGCAGACCATGGCGGAGGAAACTGCTCCACCTTTGCGGACCGTGTTCTCTCTTCTGCCGGAACGGATATCTACAGTGCCGTAGCGGCTGCGATCTGCTGTCTGAAAGGCCCGAAACACGGCGGCGCCAACCTGAAGGTCATGAAGCAGCTTGACTATATTCTCGATACCGTTCAGGATCCGGACAATGACGCAGAGATCCTTGCCCTTCTGGAAAAGATTCTGAAGAAGCAGGCCGGTGATGGAAGCGGTCTGATCTATGGGATTGGTCACGCTGTCTATACGATCAGTGACCCGCGTGCCCGTCTGCTGCGGGATTACTCCAAGGACCTTGCGTTTGAAAAAGGCTTCGGCAGAGACTGGACCATGTTAACGAAAATCGAAGCGCTTGCGCCGATCGCCTTCGAACACGTAAAGGGCGACCGGAAGCGCGTCTGCGCCAACTTCGACCTGTATTCCGGCCTTGTCTACCGCATTCTTGGCATTGCCGAAGAACTGTTTACCCCGATGTTCGCCATTGCCCGCTGTCCGGGCTGGTGTGCACACCGTATGGAAGAACTTGAATTTGCGAATCGGATCATTCGTCCGGCTTACAAATATGTCGGCGAAAATCACACCTACATCCCGCTTGAGGAACGTTGAAGTCCACCCTGTTTTGGCATAAAATGGACTTGCGTTGAACGGATGCGAACATATGCATTCCACATCAGACTCAAGAGAGACGGCGAATGGTGCGATGCCGTTGCTGGTGGCATATGGTGGAATCCCGGAGCATCTTCCGGCAATGGAAGCGGCGAACACCGTTATCCCATAAAGGTGATTCAGCGAGTGCTGAATAAACCGGGTGGTACCGCGCAGTTTATTATGCGTCCCGTTATGGGACGCTTTTTATGTTTAGGAGAAGAAAAAAGTATGAAACGAATGTTAAGCGGCATTAAGCCAACAGGACAGCTGCATCTAGGCAACTATATCGGTGCCTTAAGCAAGTTTGTGTCCTACCAGGATGAGTATGAAATGATTGCGTTCATCGCCAATCTGCACTGCATCACTGTTCCTCAGGATCCCGAGGAACTGCAGCGCAATCTGCGTGACTGCGTCGCCCTGTATCTGGCCTGCGGCCTTGATCCGAAGAAGAGCACGATCTTCCTGCAGACAGATGTCAAAGAACACGCCCAGCTTGGCTATATCATGTGCTGCCATACCTATATGGGAGAGCTCAACCGCATGACGCAGTTCAAGGATAAGCAGGCCCATGGCGAAAAGAACCTGTCCGGCGGTCTCTATACTTACCCCGCTCTGATGGCGGCAGACATCCTGATCTATGATCCGGATTATGTACCGGTTGGCGAGGATCAGAAACAGCATGTCGAACTGACGCGTGATGTGGCAATCCGTATGAATAACCGTTATGGAAATCTGTTCAAGGTACCGGAACCGCTGATCCCGAAGGTCGGCGCCCGTGTGATGTCACTGAGCGATCCATCCAAAAAGATGTCCAAATCCGATGCGACCAACAAAGGCTGCATCTACCTGCTGGATGACCTGAAAACAGCCCGCAAGAAGGTCATGAGTGCGAAAACAGACTCCCTGAATCAGATTAAATTTGATCCGGAGAATCAGCCGGGTGTCGCCAATCTGATGCAGATACTGTCTTCCCTCTCGGATAATCGTCCAATGGCCGATATTGAGGCTGAATTTGCCGGGAAAGGCTATGGCGATCTGAAGCGTGCGGTTGCGGATAAAGTCTGTGCGGAACTCGAGATGATCCAGGGCCGTTACAACGAGATCATTGCGTCCAGCATGATTGAAGATGTGCTGAAGGAAGGCGCAGAAAAAGCACGGGCAATGGCACAGCCAAAGCTCGCAAACATACAGCGTGCCATCGGCATGGAAATCATCTGAGCAGTTACTGAAGGAGAGCAATCTCCTTTTTCTTATGCAAAAAGGACCTCCGTTTCCGGAAGTCCTGTTCTGTATGCCGTTATAACGTCTTGCGGTAATCATTGGGTGACATTCCCGTCACCTTTTTGAATACTCTTGAGAAATGGGCCATATCCTGGAACCCCACCTCATCACTGATATCGCCGATGCGCAGTTTTGGATCGTTCAGCAGTTCTTTCGCATGGCGGATGCGGATGCCGTTCATCACTTCGGAGAAACTCTCTCCGCGCACGCTGTTGATCAGTTTGGATAAATGCCACGGGCTGACATAAACATGTTCTGCGACATCATTCAGCTGCAGCTTATCCGCATAATGCTCTTCCATGTAGCTTAAGGCACGGTTGACGATGAAGTTACCGGCCTGGGTTGTCTGATCACTCTCGCTTCCGGATTCCTGCCTGCCACGTTCTTTCAGGGCGGCTGTCATCGCTTCGATTGCCTCATTGATTTCCTGCATTTTGGATGGCTTCAGCAGAAACCGCCGGACACCGAGTGTGACTGCCTCCCGGGCATATTCAAAATCCCGATAGCCTGTAAGAATCGTAATTTCCATATTGCGGTGCTCACTCTTCAGGGCCGCAATCATATCAAGCCCGCTGATTTCTCCCATACGGATATCGGAAAAGAGAATATCCGGGTTCAGCTCATTAATGATCCGCAGTCCCTCTGCGCCGCTCCTGGCAGAACCGGCCACCACACACCCGTAGCGGTTCCAGTCCACCATTTTCTCAAGCCCCTGTAAAATAACCGGCTCATCGTCGACAATTACGACTTTATACATGAACAATTCCTCACTGCCTTCATTTTATCCTTTTACGGCCCCGGCAGTCATGCCTTTGATGATGTACTTCTGCAGGAACACGTAAACGATGATGACCGGAATAATGACCAGTGTCACCGCACTTGCCATCAGACCATAGTTGGTTCCTTCCTGCGAAGTCAGCTCATTCAGCAACCGGGTGATGCCGATCATCTCCGGGCGG
>JAFWJY010000260.1 GCA_017514525.1 Solobacterium sp.
CCTGCGGTCTTCCTCAACCGCATTGATCATGGTATGTTTCGCTTTGACCAGGCCATGTACTTTTGCACAGGTTTCAAACTTCTCGCCTTTTGTCATCAGCACCGGTTTGATATTCAGAATATCTGCGATCGCGGCTGTCGTCGGTGTGACACGGCCGGTATGTTTCAGATAATCAAGCTTTTCAACCGTCAGATACACACTGGATAGTGGGCCTTCCGCTTCCAGCTTCGCTTTGATTTGTGCGGCGTCCAGCCCTTTCTGAGCCAGGATTCGCGCCATTTCTACAGACTGCCGCATCGTTACAGAGATGCGGTGGTTGTCTGCGACAGCTACCTTGCCTTCAAAATCAAGCGCGAGCACCTGCGCCGCCTGTGTCGAACCGGAAAGACCGGAAGACATCGGGATATAGATAACCTCATCCCATTCCTCCAGTAATGCCTTCCACTTCTTGATCAGAATCCCCGGAGATGGCTGAGAGGAAGATACCTCTTTGTTCTGGGCCATTGCCGAAAAGAATTCCGTGGATGTGATATCTTCATTTTCAAAGCAGGTCCGGCCTTCGACGATAACCGGCATTGGTATCACATAAATACCGAGCTGTTCTGCTTCTTCCTTAAAAATTCCGCTGTTGGAATCTGTTACGACTGCAGTACGCATCCATCCTCCGTTCTGTCCAGGCAGCCGATCTGCCTGACTGTCTTCTTGATTTTGTCATAGTTCCGCAAAAAAGTATATGAAAAACTGTTTTTATGCAGTCCTATTCCTTCGTCATAAATACGTCAACAGGATCAAACTGCGGTTCCGGAACCGGGCCTGGATAAGATTGAATCTGCAGCTCGCTGTAGTCATCCTGATTCAGGGGATACAGTTCAAACAGGCGGGATTCCCCTTCCTGCTCAAGGCGGACCTGAATCGGTTCGCGATAAGTACGCACCGTTCCAAGCATTCCGCTGTATAAGACCTCATTCAATGTCAGTGAGACACTTCCATCTTCCTGTACGATCAAAGTACCAGTCTCTCCGGTTGTTTCGAACCGGTCCGTTGTGACCATCTTCCAGCTGCCTGTAAAGCCTTCCGCACGCCACCAGTCCTGACTGCCATAATCAAGCTGAGCCCCGTGTCCGTCCGTGCTGTTTCCAGTTCCCGGGACCAGCGCTACCATGTTGCCGAACTGTTCCACCATACGCACGGTATAGCGTGGATCCTGACGCGGATCTTCCAGATCTTCTCCGGCAACTTCCTGCCATTCCGGTTCATTTTTCAGAAGTCCATTGAAGAACTGAAACAGTTCATAGTACAGAATATCTTCCTGCGGTGGCGTGGTTTTTGGGAAAACCGCATTCCAGGGTATTTCCGTATCGCTTTCTCCATCCCATACCCGCAGCGTTCTGCGCGGTGAAGCGCCTGAGCTTCGGGTAGGCAGCCTGCTGAACGCTTCCAGATCATAGCGGCTTAAAATATCCCGCAGCTCCTGAAGCTGCCCGGCATTGATCTGAAATGTTCCTTCTTTTTGGATCCCGGTGCTGTTATTGGGCCCGATTCGTTTTCTGACCGTCACTTCCGCTCCCGCTTCTGTGATTCGTTCGACCCAGGCGTCAAGATAAAACTGGCTGCCTGAATAGCAGTCATATTCAAAATGAACCTGCCAGAGTCCTTCTTTGGTCGATTGTGTGTGACTGTACGCAGTAAACAGTGTCATCATCGTTACTCCCAGCAAAACCATTATTCTTTTGCGCATGTGTGGTTCCTCTGATTGATATCTTTTTTTATCATACCTGAATATAAAAATTTATAACTATTTTACCAATAAATAAATGTACAATAAGGTCTGTTATGAAATTACATTTTCCGTTAAACTTCCTAAACAACTCTTTCAGCATCAGTGAGGACTTTCAGCTGGAAGAACAATCTGTCGATATTATTTCGGCAATCATTGAGGATTATCTCTCCTCCCTGAAGATGGATCGCTCCAGTATCGTACGAGTACGTCTTTCCATGGAGGAAGCATTACTGCGCTGGATGGATCATTTCGGCAAGCAGACCATTGTTCATATGAATGTCGGCACGAACTTCAGCCGCCCGACGATCACGCTGATGTTAACCGGTGATCAGTACAATCCATTAGTCACCAGTGAAAATGACCTTGGCGAATGGGCGGAGTCTCTGTTTACCGGAATCAGTCTGTCTCCGACATACAACTACCGCAAAGGCGTCAATATCCTGCAGCTGAAGATGAATCGCCCGGAGCGCAACCCGGCCCTCAAGCTGCTTGCGTCAGTCATTGTCGGCGGCGTCATTGGAATTCTTGGGAAAGCATTTCTGCCGCAGTCGGTCATTTCCTCAATTTTATACACAATTCTCGATCCGATTCAGAATCTGTTTCTGCGCATCCTCAACGCCACTTCCGGACCGATCATTTTCCTTTCCGTCATTACCGCAACCTGCGCCATCGGTTCGATGACCGCAATCGGAAAAAGCGGCAGGCGCATGGCGCTTCGCTTTATCAGCATCACATTTATCGTAACACTGGTGGCAGCAGCCATTGTGCTGAAGCCGCTGAATATCACTCTGGTTCACCAGCTGTTTGATGAAAACCAGTTCTCGAGTGTGCTTGACCTGTTCTTACAGGCCGTACCGAATGACGCCTTAACGCCAATCATCCAGGGCAACTCCCCGCAGATGATCCTGATCGCCCTGATCATTGGCAATGCGCTCTTACAGGCAGGCCAGAAAGCATCCCGTCTGCAGGTTATCATTGAGCAGGCTGATTCCCTCGGCCTCATCATCGCCGGTTGGGTCAGCCGACTGTCTCCATTCTTTGTCACGGTACTCTTTATTCTTGGCGTCTGGAATGGTTCGATTTCGACCATGTTAAGCATCTGGAAACCGCTTCTGCTGGCATCGGTACTTATCATTTTAATGGGGCTGCTCAGTGTGTTCCGGATCAGCATCCGCCATCACATTCCCATGCGGCTTTTATTTGAAAAGATGAAAGATTCCTTCAGGATCGCCTTCCGCACGTCTTCCGTAGATTCTTCCATTGCGGAAAACCTGATCTGTTGTGAAAAGCGTCTCGGCATCAGTAAGAAGCTGACAAGTTATGGTGTACCGCTTGGACTTATTTCTTACATGCCGGCAACCTGCGTTGCGGTTATCGTCTTTGTCATGTATGTCGCAAATCTCTATCAGGTACAGATTTCAATCGTCTGGCTGATCATTGCACTGATTCTCGATGTTGCGCTGGAAGCCGCAACCCCTCCGGTAGCCGGTGTCGGCATCCTGACCTACACCGCCCTGTTTGCCCAGCTGAACATTCCGCTGCGGGCACTGCCCATTGCCATGGCTGTTGATATCCTGTTTGGATTCCTGGTCACGCCTATAAATCAGGCCATGTTGCAGATGGAACTGATCACGGAGGCGGAAACACTCGATCTTCTGAATCGTGATCTATTACACAAGGAAATGCCCGCCTCCCGAAAGAAATGACGCAAGTCATTTTTTTCATGCGCCCGATTTGCAAACCTGTAAAATAGAACCATGCTGAAATACCTGAAGAAATACTGGCCATTGGCAATCGGCGCTGCCTGTTTCATGGTGCTTGAAGTCTGCGCAGACCTGTTTCAGCCCCGCATGATGGAACAGATCGTCAATCAGGGTATTCTCGGGCTTGGAAATCACAATCAGCCAAATCTGGCACTCGTAACTGCACTTGGCGTCCGCATGATTCTGGTCGTAATCGGCGGCGGCCTTTCCGGCATCATGTGCGGTGTCCTCACAAATATCTGCGGTCAGAATTATGGAAATGAAGTGCGCAAAGCCTGCTTTGACCGCATCATACATCTGTCCTTTCAGCAGACCGAGGCGTTCTCTGCCGGTTCTTTGATTACACGCATTACCAGTGATGTTACACAGGTTCAGAATCTTCTAATGCAGATGACACGCGGCATGGTACGCTGTCTGATGTTTCTCATCGGCGGCAGTATTGCACTGCTTTCTCTCGATCTTTCTTTTTCCCGCATCATAGCAATTGCAGTTCCTTTAATTCTGATTGAAATCGCATATATCGTCTGGCGGACGAGTCCTTTGTTTTCTGTTTTGCAAAGCCGGCTGGATCGGATGAATTCTGTAATCCGTGAAAATATTGCAGGCGTACGGGTCGTCAAGGCATTCGTGCAGGAAAAACGGGAACTGAAGCGTTTTGAAGACACCAGCAGCGCATTGGTGGAAACTCAGCTGGAAGTACTGATCCGCCTTGCCTGGCTGCGTCCGTTTATGAACATCATTCTTAACCTTGCGACAGTTGCCGTCCTCCTGCTGGGAGCTGGCCGTGTAAAAGCCGGACTTATGGCACCGGGAACGATCATGGCAGCCATTACTTATCTTTCGCAGATTCTCAATGGCATGATGATGCTCGCCATGCTGTTTCAGACACTGTCCCGCGGATTTGCGTCGGCAGGCCGGCTGAAGGAAGTCCTCGCAGCAGAACCAGCAATTCAGGACGGAACCGGTACGCCGCCAGAGCCGGCTGGTGCAATTGCGTTCGAACATGTCAGTTTTCACTATCCAGATAATGACGCACCAGTATTAACCGATATTTCATTTACCGCAGAACCTGGTGAATTTCTCGCAATTATAGGTTCAACCGGCAGCGGCAAATCTTCTCTGGTACAGCTGATCCCACGGTTTTACGATACGGTAGAAGGAAGAGTCACAGTTGACGGCATGGATGTCCGCGATTATCCATTGGCGGAACTGCGCAATCGGATCTCCTATGTCCTGCAGAAGAGCGAACTGTTTTCTTCCACGATCAAAGAGAATATCGCAATCGGTCAGCCGGATGCCACTCCTGAAGCAATTCGCAGCGCGGCGCGTATTGCTCAGGCAGATTCATTCATCATGGCGCAGCCAGAACAGTATGACACTGCGATTGCTGAACGCGGCATGAGTCTCTCTGGCGGTCAGCGTCAGCGTATCGCCATTGCCCGCGCTCTGCTGAAACCAGCCTCTATTCTGATTTTTGACGATGCGACATCTGCACTTGATGTAAAGACAGAAGCCGCATTCCGCGATGCCTTGAAGGAAGCACGACCCGGCGTCACAAAGCTCATGATTGCCCAGCGCATTTCTTCAGTCATGCATGCGGACCGGATTATCGTCATCGATGAAGGAAAAGTGGCAGGCATTGGAACCCACGAAGCATTAATGCAATCCTGCGCGGTTTATCAGGATATCTTTAACTCTCAGCTGAAGGGAGGTGAGGATCATGCCTGAATCCTATCAGTCCCGTACAGCACAACGGGGATTTTCACGCCGGCCTTCCAGATCCGAACCGGTAGAAAAGCCTAAAGAAGGCAAGGCAACCCTGCGCCGTCTTCTTTCCTTCTTCCATGATGAAATTAATCGGGTGATTCTGCTTATTGTCATTGTTTCGCTTGGTGTAATTGCTTCGGTTGCAGCTCCAGGATTTCAAAGCAAGGCAATCGACGCGATCACCGTCGGAGATTATGAATCGCTTCCGCGCTTAGCTGGATTGATGCTTGGAGGATATCTTCTTCACAGTGTATCCACATTGGTTCAGGGTATCCTCAGTGCGCATCTTAGTCAGCGTATAATCCGCCGCATGCGGGCTCAGCTGTTTGAAAAGATCGTATCCCTTCCGGTGTCTTATATAGATCATCATTCCCACGGAGACCTGATGAGCCGGATGACCAACGATGCCGAAAATATATCCAATGTCATATCAGAATCACTGAGTTCTCTGTTTTCCGGAGTGTTGACACTGATTGGTACAATTGCCGTCATGCTGTGGTTTTCGGTTCCGCTTACCCTGCTGACCTGTTCGACAGTGATTCTGACACTGCTCATCACAACCTTTATCACTAAGAAGATGCGCGTATGGTTTTCACGCAGGCAGATCCTGCTTGGGCAGGTTAACGGCACTGTCGAGGAAATGATTACCAATTCCCGTACCGTGACTGCCTACAACATGCAGGAACAGATTTCACAGTCATTCCGACAGACAGCAGACAAACTGACCAGAGCCGGCATTATTGCGGAAATTATTTCCTCTTCGATGGGACCTCTGATGAACATGCTGAATAACGTTTCCTTTGTAATCGTCGCGGTATTCGGTGCCTGGTTTGCGCTGCAGGGATGGGTATCCATTGGCGTGATCTCTGCTTTTGTCATCTATTCCAAGCAGTTCTCCCGCCCAATCAATGAGATTGCGCAGCTGTACGGACAGATACAGACAGCGCTTGCCGGAGCCGAAAGGATCTTTGCCATTCTCGATGAAGTCAGTGAAGATCACTCCGGTTTGCCGCTTCCAGAGAGTAAGGAAAGTACGATTGAATTCCGGCATGTGAACTTCTCCTATGTACCTGGAAAGCCGGTCATTCGGGATTTTTCGCTGACGATTGATCCAGGCAGGAAGATTGCCCTGGTCGGTGCGACCGGATCTGGAAAAACAACCATTATTAATCTTCTGATGCGATTCTATGAAATTGACAGCGGTGAGATCCTGTTGAATGGCATCAACATCGCTTCTCTTTCCACAGACAGTCTGCGTGATCATATTGGCATTGTTCTGCAGGATACGGTACTGTTCTCCGATACGATTCGGGCAAATCTCACCTATTCCAATCCGGATGTTTCGGAAGAAGCACTCCAAGAGGCAATTCGCATTTCCGGTGCCGCTCAGGTTATTTCCCACCTGCCCAACGGCTATCATACCGTTCTGTCTGAATCCGGCTCCGGTCTTTCGCAGGGCCAGCGTCAGCTGCTGGCAATTGGCCGTGCCTTCCTCAGCAATCCTGATATTCTGATTCTGGATGAGGCAACATCCAGTGTTGATACCCGCACAGAAAAGAAGATTCAGGATGCCATGAGTGAACTGATGAAGGGGCGAACCTCCCTCATCATTGCCCATCGTCTTTCGACAATACGGGATGCGGACATGATTATTGTGATGGACCATGGTGAAATTAAAGAAACCGGGACCCATGAAGCCTTTCTGAGCCGTCATGGGCTGTATTATTCCCTCTACATGACTCAATTTGCCGGTCAGACAATCTGAACTTAAAAAAAATTTTATTCGTTTATATACAGAATCCCTGTAAAATAGTGTTCAGATCATTAGTAAATTAAAACTACAGTTAGGGAGGCTTCAAAATGTACCACTCTGAAACAGATATCGAAAAACTGCATCTCAGTTTTGACCGGGACAATGACTGTCTGACGATTCGTCCTGCCGGAAGGATCGAATCGTCCAATGCCATGGAAACGGAAACTGCGATCAAGCCAGAACTCCATGACATCAGTTCCGTCGTACTGGACTGCACAGATCTGGAATATATTTCCAGTGCCGGGCTCCGCATTGTTCTGCGCATCAAAAAAACCTATGATGACTTAAAGGCAGTCAACGTATCCAGCGAAGTATACGACGTATTTCAGGTAACCGGTTTTTCTGAAATGATGGATGTAGAAAAGGCTTACCGTACATTATCAGTAGAAGGATGCGAAGTGATTGGCCAGGGTGCCAACGGCATTGTTTACCGCTATGATGAAGATACCATCGTCAAAGTATTTCGCAATCCGGATGCGCTGGATGAGATCAAACGGGAGCGTGAACTTGCACGTACCGCATTTGTTCTTGGTGTTCCAACAGCCATTTCATATGATATTGTCAAAGTTGAAGGCGGCTTATATGGTTCTGTGTTTGAACTGCTCAATGCGGATACGTTCCAGCATCTGCTGATCAGCGGCCAGAAATCCGTAGAAGAAATCGTCACAATGATCGTAGACCTCATGAAGATCGTTCATTCGACGCAGCCCAAGAGCGGTGCTCTCCCTTCCCGGCTTGACATTATGCGGCAGCGTATGCCGCTGATTAAACCGCTTCTGCCGGAAGATGCGTTTGCCAGACTGGAACAGCTGGTCAACACCATCCCGGAGAATGGTCATATGCTGCATGGGGACTTCCATGTCAAAAATGTCATGATCCAGAATGGAGAAAGTATTCTCATTGATATGGATACACTCTGTGTCGGTGATCCGATCTTTGAATTCAGCGGCATTTATCTTCCATATGTCGGCTTCTCTGAGTTGGATCCGGAAGATTCCATGCGATTCTTCCATATCCCGCTGGAAACATCGCATCGTCTGTTCTATGACTCTCTGAGAGAATACTTCAAGGGCTGCAGTCTCTCGTTTGAAGAAGCATTGATCAGAACCCGTATCCTTGCCTATAGCCGCTTGCTGTTTTACTGTGCAATTGGAAAGCATACTAAACCGGAAGAGCTTGAAAAGCGGAAAGCCCACGCCGTCAAGAACCTTCTTGAACTGCTGCCCCAAACAGAATCTCTTTCCGCAGACATCACATACTGATAGAATGTATATTAGAGAAGAGGTGATCTCTTTTGAAGCAACTGACCTTGCCAGCAACCATTGAAAATATCCCGACTGTTGTTGATTTTGTAAATCAGCAGTTGGAACTTTTCGATTGCCCTATGAATATTCAGGTTAAGATCGAGCTCGCAGTAGACGAAATCTTCTGTAATATCGCTTCCTATGCGTACGCACCAGGTACTGGTGACGTTACCGTTCAGGTAGAAACAGAGACCAATCCAAATGCGGTTATCATCACATTCATTGATCGCGGCATTCCGTATGATCCGTTGGCAAAAGAAGATCCCGATGTAACACTTTCTGCCCAGGAACGTAAGATCGGCGGACTGGGAATCTATCTCGTCAAGAAATCAATGGATGAAGTGAACTATGAATATGTGGACGGACAGAATATCCTCCACCTCAAGAAGTATCTGTAACTGTTACAGCAGAGTCAGCACAATGGCTCTGCTTTTTCTCTGGTTAAACACAGACTACGTGTAGGCAATCCAAGCAGGATAGTCATCAGACGCTTCATGAATTTCATCCATGTTTTTGTAAAAACACAAAAAAGAACAGCCCCCTATAACTGTTCCAGAACTGCTCCGTTTTTCCCCCCGACTGCTGTCTTACTGCATTGAAAGAACAAGCAGGAGCACAATTAGAGCCAAAACAGCAACCGCAATGACAGCCGCAATCAGTGTCAGCGGTTTGTTTTTCTTATTCTCATTCGCGATTTCTTCGGTCATGAGGTCACCCAGCACTTCTTCTTCCGGGTCGATTTTTCCATTTTTATTAACATCAAGCATCTACTTAACAATACTCAAATTCCTCATTTTTTCAAAGGAAAATTCCAATCTCCTGCATTGCAACATGCCGCAACGCTCTTTTCTGCATTACAATAGGGGTATGCCAGTACAGTATCAGAACAGTCCAAAGAAAAAAAGTTTTATAGAGGAAGAACAGGAGCGCAGTCAGCGTACATCCTCCAAGCAGAAACGATTCGGCTTCCGTACGAAAGAAAAGAAGCCTTTTCAAATGACCACAGGAAAGGGAATCCTGATCGGGGCCATCTGTCTCTTGTGTCTTGCCGGAGGAGCTTCGCTTCGCAATACCACCTTGTTTCTGGAACAGCGTTCCGTAGACCAATACCTTCCAATTGAAGAATATGTACTGAAAGATCAGGATACCGGTGAATATACGCAGAATATCCGCTCCCCTTTTCTGAATAACGAGTATTCCTACGGCAGCCACAGCTCTTATAAGATGACTTCCCGCGGAATTAAAGTTGGTGATACCTGGGACGACTTCGTGAAAGCGTATGGGGATGTACATGCCGATACAATTTATGTACATCGGGTCGGTGAAGATGGATACACTTCCTATGAGGATGAGGACAGCCTTTATATCAGTGACCCGATGTTGTTGAATGAGTTTCAGAAAAACTATATTGACACCGGTCTTGTTGATCCGGAAAAAGATGAAATCACCGTTGTATTCCGCGTGCATACCGATGGAATCAAGATCTTCTATACGGAAGCTGAGCTGGATCGCGAGTATGATGAATACTACGATCATCCACTGCGGCATCCCTTCCGCTCCTATCCGGATTACAAGACCTTCGACATGGATTTCACGTTCCGCCCGGCATCCTATAGCGGCAGCGAGAAAAGCGGACTGGAATATATATCAAGTTACTTTGGATGACACGGGTAAGCCAACGCGCTTGCCTTTTTCATTTTAAAAGCCGGGATTTGCCCGGCTCCTGTGTTTCACCTTATTCTGTCGCTGGCGTCTTGCCATCGGTCATTGCCGCAAACTTTTCGACAAGAATCAGACGCAGCTCTTCACGTTCTTCCGGGGTCATGGCCCGGTTTCGAGCGTTATGTCCTTCGAGGGTTCCCTCATGAAACTCCACTACTTCACCCTCTTTAATAAAGAACAGTGTCGGCGCATACAGATGCCGGATTCCGTCATCATCATACTCAAGGAATTCTCCGACTTTTTCGATCAGCAGATCGTAGTCTTCAATATCAGTATTCTTTTGCCAGCCTGCCTCAGCCCGCGTGTTCACATAGCCAACCGTCTGACCAGTCTGTTTCGCAGCCTCATTGATTACCGGAACCGCGTCCAGGCACCATTCACAGGTGTCATAGCCAAAATAAACCGCAAAGGTCTTTTTTTCATCCATTGCCTCGGCCATATCCTTGACCGTCATATCATAAAAGACGTGATCTTCCTGATCCGCAAAGTTGGAATATCCGCTCATATCACTCATTTTCCCGTTGAGGGAACCGCCTTTTGAACTCTTATGACATCCGATCGTACTGACAGCTAATATAACGAACAGGCTTTTCTTCATTGCCTGTGCAATCTGTTTTGTATTCATAGTCATTATTATAAAACATTCATAATTAACCGTACATGTATGCAGCTGGAATGAACCTGTACGTTGTTTATAGGAATGTCTGTTCATTTCCCGAAACACCGTTTGAATTCCATGCATATGCATAACGGAAAGTAAACAGATTTATAAATATGTCAGTTGCTTTTCAATTTATATTTGATACAATCTATTTGTAAACGAACTAAAAGGAGAA
>JAFWJY010000261.1 GCA_017514525.1 Solobacterium sp.
ATGATTATGGAGTAACAGTGATCGATCCGACTCATATTACGGAGGAGGCATTGAACCATTTGTCCAATAATCTGCGGGCAATCATGGGCTATAGTAAGTATAGCCAGAATCCAGATGAGCTGTATGAGTTTGTAAGAAATCAGGAAACAATGAGCAGATTAGATCCAGTAACAGCAGATTTGATTAATTTAACAACCCATTCGAAGCTGGATCTAAGCAAATACGAAGAAGGAGGAGGGGTTAATATGTGCAGAGCGATAGAGATAATGAAAGAAGATAAAAGAAAGGCTGAGGCGGAAACAAGGAAAGTGAGAGCTGAGCTAACGGCTGAGAACAGGCAAGTGAAAGCCGAGAACAGGCAAGTAAAAGCTGAGCTTAAAGAGAGTAATCGCGAGAATAAGCTTTTGATAAAGATGCTCAAAGAATCAGGACATTCTGCTACAGAGATCAAATCGTACTTAAGCACCGCTTTGCTTTAGGAAACTGAGTGACAATCCGAGGCTGTGACAAAGTCGGGAATTGACTTTCTCTGTCCAATTTTTCCGCAAAACAGACCGGCTCATGATTTAGTACCGGTCTGTTTTTTTTGCCGTTTTTTCGAGTCTGCCTCAGTATCCCCAGCTTACTAGCTGCCAGCTTCCATCTTTTGTATAACCAAGCCACCATTGATAATCTTTATAATCCTGACCCGGATTAAACGTAGTTTTGGAGTCTTCCGATACATGGAAATCTGTCAGAAATTCTGCGACCTTAACGTATTCGTTGTTTTCATCCATTGAACTGATCCATTCGAGGTTTTCTGCTGTGTTGCATACATCACCCGCGTAGCTCAGGCGACTCAGCTCACAGCCGTCAAATGCCGCGAATTTGCATTTTACTTGAATCATAGCCTCCGTCAGCTCTTCTTCAGTGAAAAGATATGAAGTGCCAAGATCAACGGTAAGTTCAGTGCTCTTTGCCGTACCGAGATATTCTTCCAGTGTCTGTCCAGATTCCATAATTTTCTTTGCGATATCGACATCATCGATATAGCGGATATGCCACGGTTCATAGGCATATCCCGTAATATGTTCTTTTCCATCGAGATAACGGAGGATAAAACCATAGTCTGCCAATTTGGCATGAATCTTTGACCAGATCTCCGGATATTGCATCATATCCTCATTCAGATAAACATCTTTGCCATCTATGATGAGATAAAGGTCCAGTGTCAGCCCGGTATGATGTTCGGAATAGCCTGGTTCCGCAACAATCTTTGCAGCATAATCAGCACCATATTCTTTGGTAAAATCATCCATGATTTTCTGCTGAGTTTCTACACTGCGTCTGGCATTATCCAGATCCACATATACACCTTCTTTTTCCAGATCTTCTTTAAGTTTCAGGTACGCATCATATGCCTTTGTTTCAACTTCAACATCATCACCCATGGAATTGGTCATATGTACTGTTTCAAGCTGTTCTTCCCAGTTATCCGGCAACTTGTTCAGTTTGTTTACAAGTGCCATATAGTTGATACCGGATTCAGCAGTGGTTTCCATGGTGGGTTCCGCTGTTTTTTCTGCAGAAGTCCCGGCAGTTCTGCACGCACACAGTCCTGCAGCCACAATGGCTGGAATCAGTATTTTTACAATCTGTTGTTTACAAATCATTTCGTTCCTCCTCATGCTAATCGGTACTTCTTCCCGCAATTATATAGCTATCCTGAATTCTGGTCACGGTAAGTTATAATAACCAAATTATAAAAGAGAAGGATTCTTTCAAATCCCTCTGTCAGTCGTTACTGCGGTTCTTTTCAATTCTGTGGCGTATTTCATCAATACTGCAGTTTTCCCGTTCCGCAATTGCCGCAAGATCTTCATATTCGTATTTATAACGCTTCACGCCATAACCTTCCGCTTCTTTCCGGCGTACAGTTCCATATGGTGTTTCTTCTTCTATAATCTTACGTTTCAGAACATAGCGGCCGCTGTGAAATTCGCGAATGCCCAATGTCGATGTATAACGGAAGATTGCCTCCACCACTGCCTCTTTCTTCGCTTCCGTCGTTAAAGCTGTAAACAGCGTTCCAGGTCTTCCTTTCTTCATCTGAACAGCTGTCAGAAATACTTCAAAAGCCCCCTGTTCCAAAAGCTTGTTATGGGCAAAGGCAATTTCTTCTGCCGTCATGTCATCCACGTTAAATCGCAGTTCCGCAACCTGATCCCGTTCTTCGCTTTCTTCCCCAAGCAGGATTCGCACGCAGTTGGCAATCGGGAAATCCTTCTTCCCCATACCATAGCCACTCTGCTTCAGCTTCATGACCGGCATTGAACCGAATTCACTGACAAACGTCTTCAGCAGTGCAGCTCCAGTTGGCGTACACAGTTCTCCATCAATGATTTCTTTGCTGTAGATTGGAATGTCTTTCAACAGTAATGCGGTAGCTGGTGCAGGCACCGGCAGGATGCCATGTGCACACTTTACCGTTCCTTTTCCAACATGTACCGGCGACGCAATGATCCGATCCGGTTTCAGCTGATCCATCAGCCAGCAGACCGCGGTAATATCCGCAATCGCATCCATAGCTCCTACTTCATGGAAATGTATTTCAGAAACCGGTACGCCATGAACCTGGCTTTCTGCTTCGGCGATTGCCTTGTATACGTTCAGGATCTGCTTTTTAACCGCATCCGATACCTGAAGATGGTCGTTCACAATATGTTCGATGCCATGCATGTCCCGATGAGAATGCATGTGCCCGTCCCCATGACTGTGTTCGCCTTCTTCTTCGCCGTTGTATTCCACTTTCATATGGGTTCCGGTAATCCCGCACTTTTCTGCTTTATCGGCAGTATAGACAACACCTGGAACACCAAGTTTGTTCAGTTGGTTTACCGTTTCTTCCACATTACCGGTCAGTTCTGTTAATGCCCCCGTCAGCATGTCACCGGCAGCACCCATCCCACAGTCGATAAATAATGTTTTCATATGCTTTTTCTCCACATTAATTTGCTGTATTCATTTTACGAAATTTAACAGCTTTGCGTGTATTCAATGCCCGCAAACACAACTTGAATGTTAACTCAGAGAGATTGACTGGGAGTCTGTAAAAAATCCCATCTGGAACAGACAGAATGGGATTTCGTTTATCATCATTTCGTGCAGTGGAATTCCGCAATGCTTTCTACATTGTTTACTTCTACGCTGGAATACATACGGGAGAGCCTGTCCCTGAGAGAATCGATCGTCTCGAATGGTTCTGTAAAGAATCCGAATTTGATATAAAAACTGCGAATTATACGATCTGTTTTAAGGTTGCGGCCGGACACATAGAAACAACCGGTAAACAGCCCTCCCGGTTTCAATACCCGCCATGTCTCATCATACGCAGCCTGTTTGTCCGGGAACGCATGGAAGCCATTCAGAGAGACTAGCGCATCGAAGGATTCATCTTCATATGGAAGTGCTCCGACATCTCCCTGTTGAAACGTGATGTTTGTAATGCCTAGTTTGTTTGCCCGCTCCTGTGCGCTTTCCATCATCTTTTCAGAATAATCAAGACAGGTGATGTCTGCGCTGGGCAGACGCTTCCATACCGGCATGGACAGCACACCAGTGCCTACCGGCACTTCCAGCAGCTTCCCGCTGAAGTCGGAGGGAATCGGTTCAAAGGCGGCAGCCTGATACTCCATCGCATCTTCAATTGTCATATTCCACACATGTTTCAGAATAAAGCGTCCGATTCGCGTTGTCCCCAGCATCATGCCGTCATACAGACTGTTTGCCCTGCCAAGTTCACGATATGCCGTCTTGATCTCTTCTTTGCGTTCCTGTTTGTCATTCATAGATCGGTATCACTTTCTTCAGGTAGCCGCTTCTTGCGGCTTCTTCTGTATCGTCAGTTTCCACATATCCGTCGTATGGTGCGTTTGGATCATGCGGCCTTTGTTTCTTCAGAGAGTTGCACACCTGATCTTTTTTCGCAAAGGCAAAATCGAGATCATCTGTCCATCCGGTATGCCCGGTAATGATTTTCGGTTTCAGGGTTCGTTCTCTTAACAGACGTTCCAGTTTTGCCAGAGACTGCTTTGCCAGCTCGTTGTCTTCCGCCAATGAATTGATAAAGCTGTAACCGCCATCTGGTCCAAACCAGATTGTATCTCCGGTAAACAGATACGCATCATCGATGAGATATACCATGTGCCCCCAGGTATGACCCGGCACCAGAATGCATTCCACTTTGATATCGCCAATGGTAAGAATATCTCCATCGCGCAGCAACACTTTCTCATTGTCTGTTTTCACCATTGGCAGCTTATACAGACCAAAGATTACTTTTCGTCGTACTTCACCCGTAAGGTAACGGTTTTCAATTTCACTGAGATATAGCTTTGCGTTTTGAAACAACAGGTCACTGTCTGTCTCTACTGCGCCAACGTGATCGGTATCCTGATGCGTGATGAGAATATGCCGTATGGAAGACGGATCAATATCCAGCCACTTCATTTTTTCCTTTAGGCGTCCGTAGTTATAGCCGGCATCGATCATGATCGTCTCGCGCCCTTTGGTATAAAAGAAAATATTGGCGATATATTCCCGCAGACATGAAACATGTTCATCGATGCGTCCGGTGTTCAACGGCTTGAAGATTTCTTTTCCGCGATAACCAAGCGACATGACCTTAAACTGGAATTCACTTGCTTTCTTTGACATACTCAGCACTCCTTCTTTTTATATCCGCAGTCGCAGTAAGGGCCTCCGGACGCCAGTGTGTACTCCCGTACAAACCTGCTTGCGCCGCCCGCCTCACTCATCGTGTAATCAAGACGGCACATTGCCGGGGTCAGATCGTATAACCCATATTCCTTCATCAGCGTACAGATGCCGCACTTCGTAAACCGCGCTTCATATCCGCTCCCGTCCGCATACGGATAGAATTCCATATTCCAGGAATACGGGTTTCGGTCTGCCGCTTTCAAAGCAGCAGTCTGTTTCATGGATGCGATATCGTCCGATGAGAATTTGTTGTTTCCTGACATCCTGCAAAACCACTTCATCGGTTTGGTCATCATAGCTTTCTGATAGTACTCCGTCAGTTCTTCCACCGTTGGCCGCTTTGGAAGACTGAGCACAAATGCACATAACATGGCACAGCTGACGATATTCATCTGAAACCGGTCTTCTTTTTCGAATTCAGGCAGTCTGGCAATTATCTGCTTATATTCAGAGTGGGCTTTCTGAGCAATTTCCTTTGCCTGTGAACTGCTGTAGGGAAGTACATTGCTTAATTGTTTCTGAAATGAACTGCTGAACAGCACCCACATTCCAAGTGGCATTCCTGCATACTTCATACGGATCTCCCTACTTTCTCCCTGCCAGCAGGGCAGAGTCGCTCAGAAACAGCAGCTTTGCCTCAAGCTGATTCATAAACAAACCATCCGCTGTCGGAATCAGTTTTACGTCTTCATAGCCTTCATCTTTCAGACTCTGTACAAAGGCTTCCATGTCCCCATAGCGTGCTTTCCCCATCAGATCATGAATCGCAAACGTACCGCCCTTTTTCAAAACTCTTAGCGTTTCCTTTAACAATGCCTGTTTATTCGCACCGGTGATATTGTGATACACATAGTTGGAAGTTACGGCATCAAATGTCTCATCCGCAAATTCAAGATGATTCGCATCGCCTTTCTGAAACGTCACATTGCCTACGCCTTCGCTTGCGGCGTTGCGTTCGCACAGCTTCTGACTGAAGGAGTGATACTCTGGTCCCCAGTAATCAATACCCAGTACTTCCGCATTTGGGTTCCGCCTGGCACAGGCAATACTCAGCGCTCCGCTTCCACAGCCAACATCCAGTATTTTTCCCCCTTCCGGCAAAGTGATAAACCCTGCCGTTCCTTCAACAATGGACTTTGACAGTTTACGAACGCCTTCATAGGAAAACTGACTTCGCGCATAAATACACCAGCCGGTAACTGCCGCACATCCGATTGCGCCAGCACCAAGCGCTGCTGCAGTTGCCTGTTTCACCTTCTTTGAGCCCGGGGTCAGGCCAGCCGCTGCCAATACGCTGCCCGCCGCAAGCAGACCGGTACCAACGCCGAAACTCCATACCATTCCTTTGGGGACCCAGTTTTTATAATCCGTACTCATGCGTGTTTCTCCTTGAATGTGATCTTCACGATTCGCATCTTCACTAAACGATCGCAGAAGTAAATCATCAGTTTATGAAACCAGCTCAAACTGGGCCAGATATCCCGATAGCCCCGCATATAGCTTTTTGAACTGACATCTTTGAAGTCATTACTCCAGTGTTTCAGTTCCTTAGGGTCTTCCACAGAAAAGAACGCACTGACATTGGAAATACCTGCTTCCTTAATCCAGGTTCTGGTCATCATCTTCACACCAATGCGGTTGCAGGAATCAAATACGAGAACCCCTCCCGGAAACTGATTTGCCAGTTCCCGAAACAGTTTCTTTACCGCTTCTGTCTGAAAGTAATAAAACACGCCTGCCGCAAAGAATACGGCCCCTTGCGATGCGTCAATCTGATCCATCCAGGTGTAATCATTGAGATCGCAGCCAATCGTTACTTCCCGGTCTCCGGCCGGCAGCAGTTCGTTCCGAATGGTTATGACATCCGGCATGTCAATGTTGTATCCCCTGCACACACCGTTATCTGCTTTATGGAAGGTATCATCCAGTCCGCACCCAAGATTTACGACAGCCGCCCTGGGGTGATCTTTGAGATAAGCCTTTACTTCCCATAGCAGGTCATACTGACGCTGGGCAACCTCCAGGGCACCAAACAAACCTGCCTGTGATTCCATTGCCTTTCCTTTTGTCGCAAAGTCATAGTCCAGCATGGAACAGAGCCGCTCCGCTTCCGGATCCTGAAACAGATCCGGAAAATGATCCGAACATACCTTTCTGCCATACAGCGGTATGATCAGTGTTTCCTGTACGCTATTTGGTTCGATGTGATACTTCTGCATTCGTTTCCTCTCACTTTCCTTGGTATCCCGAATCAGGCATTTCGGTTCGCTGACAGGCAGATACGGTTTCATCACCGCAGGCCCGCCAAGACTTTCTACATTTGTTAGTATAAACTAACCTTCGTTGAAATGTTAGCTGTGATTAACTTTTTAGAAGCCAAGAAAAAAGGCTCACACGCCGAGCCCCTTTCATTTGTATATCCCCATTTGTTTAGTAGAAGACTTCTACACGCTGGAATCCAACATGTTCATCTTCCGTACCATATAACAGCAGCGCTGCCATTGTCGCGTCTGTGCCATCCAGATACCCGCAGGCATCCACCCCGCATGCGCACAACGGACCATTTGCGAAGAACAGTGCTTCCACCAGTTCTTTTGCGCTTACCCCGTCTACCTGCAGAATCTTCTGCAGCACTCTGGATGTAGAGATCCATGCGTTCAGCAATTCTTCGGCACGGGCGAGCACCGCAATTCTGGAATTCTGCCTTGCTTCCGGAAGTGTTTCCGAATCCTGCAATGCCTTCAGGCGTCCTCCGAGAATCTGTACCCGCAGGTCCAGGTTATCCACCATCTTATGACCGCCTGCCAGTTCATTCTGTGCCTGTTTGAGATTCAGCTTGGAACGGTTGAGTGAAGCAGTCAGCTCGGTTTCACGCTCTCCGGTATCTGCGGCACGCAGCTGTTCAATCGCTTCTTCCAGATGTCGAAGCTTTTCAGCGCTTGCCTCAATTCGCATCTCCAGTGAGCTGTGCTCATCCGTGAGACGCTGTTCTTCCAGTTCCTGCAATCTTGCGGTCGTTGGTGAAACATTTTTATCGGTAAGCGCCTGTTCTGCATGAAGTCCATCCAGGCGTTCTGTCAGTTCTTTCAGCCGCTGTGTATTCTGCTCAATTTCCTGTTTGATTGGGCCGGTTCTTTCAACAGCCATCTGTATCTTTTCGCTGTTGTCCGTCCGGGTCAGATCCAGGGTCGCGAGCTCTTCTTCGTATTTCCGGATTTCTTCCTCGATCAGTTTGATCTTGTTCAGACGATCCGTGTTTTCCTTTTCCAACCATGCCCTCTGCATATCGGCATTGCGCACTGCGTTTTCTAGGCGATGCCGTTCTTTATCTGAGCTGCCAGTAGTATTCTGCAGCTTATGCATGCGGTGCACTTCTTTCAGGTATGCCTGCCGCTTTTCCTCAAAGTAATCCGCACCCATCTTTGGATAGGCCTGCAGAACATTCAGCATGTTTTCAATTTCATCCAGCGTATCACACCGTGCCGCTTCCGGCATTTCCCGTTCCTGATCCCGCCAGTCCGAAAAAATAACAAGCACTCCGAACGGGGCATTTTTTCTGATTGTATGATGCTGAAAGATGGAATCCGGGTCAGAAGAGGCTGAAAGCATCTCTGCTTTCCGAAGCAGGTCTTCTTCTTTGATGTGCCTGAGAACGAGATTAAACTCGGTTCGGCTCCTTCTGGTATATGTGGGTACCATGATTGTATTCTACAACATTTGTGTACCAATCAATACGGGAAAATATCAAAATTGGTTTTAATTATGTCTTCATTGGTAACAAACAGGCCGAATTGTTTATTATTATAAGGACTGTACTAGTTGTTAGGAGGAATTCAATTATGAGCACAGTTATTGATACCGAACGTGCACGCCAGATTCTGAACAATGGAATGGAACAGGCAGAAACTGTTCTGAAGGATCCGGATCAGATTGCCGGCGTTCTGGACCAGGTCGCAGACAAACTGAAGCAGGTACCGCTGATTGGCACTGTTGTATCAGATGCGCCGATCATGGTTTCCATGGTAAAAGGCTATATCACAAAAGAATATCCGAATGTATCCGGCAAAGTCATTGCGGCAATTGTCAGTGCATTCCTTTACCTGATTAAAAAGAAGGACCTGATTCGGGATGATATTCCAGTTCTCGGCATGCTGGATGATATTGCCGTGCTGGCAGTAGCCCTTTCTGTTATCAAACCGGAACTGAATGCATATCAGGAATGGTGCAATAACAGACAGGAGGAGAACGTACAGTAACCCGTTCATTCCTGAATTTTGGTTTTTCTGTACGGAATTATTTATATGAAATTATTGCATGTAACAGCGACCGCTTTTCTTTGCGTCGCATTATCCATCACGGTGGCCGCAGAAGAGGCACCCGGAGATGCCGGGCTGCAGTTTGACTTCAACAACGATGGTGTGACCGATACTTCCGACTGGGAGGCATTGCGAACCTTCAGCCAGAATTATCAAATGAGTGATGATTCCGGCAATGTCTTCTTTGCCAATCAGGAAGTGCCCGCAACCCTTACTTTGCTGCTGGATGAGCAGTATGGCAATCGTGCAGTTTCCGTAAACGAGGTCGATCTTTCCGGAATACCGGAATACTACCTGCCTTCCCTTGGCGACTCCACGGTAATCAAAGATCAGAATCCGTTTGGAACCTGTTGGGCATTCAGCGGCATCTCTGCCGTCGAAAGCAACCTTCTGCGCAAACGCCATAACGATCTCAGTAATCCGGCAGCCTATAAGCTGGACTTCACGAAGGCAAGCAATGAGATTGATCTCAGTGAGCTCTATCTTGCCTATGAAAACTGCGAACCGATTCCTTCCGGTTCACAGGCCGGTGAAGGCATTGCGTCCATGTCCAATGACATCAACAACCATTTCGCCGTCGGCGGTTTTGCCAGCTCCCTGCAGGCAATCTTTTCCGCCTGGGACGGACCGGTTACGGAAGAACAGGAGCCCTATGAACCTGTTTCCGCAGAAGATGAAGGTGCTGCAGTCTATGCTCTGCGCAATGAAGAAAAGGACCGCAATGACCCTCCTGCAGCACATATTCAAAAATACATTTACCTCGACAGCCCCGCTGTTTTCCATGTCGATCTGGATCAGAAGATCTATCGTTATGATTCGTATGATGCGGCTGCTGTAGAAAACGCCAAGCAGGCCCTCTACCAGTACGGCGCATTGATGCTCAGCTATGGAGCTGACCAGTCCATGCCAAATGAAGAAGGCAACGGAACCTACTTTGACTATAAAAACTGGTCCCAGTACGACAGCGGTGATGTGATGTCAATGAACCATATGGTTTCGGTTGTTGGCTGGAACGACAATTTCCCGAAGGAAAACTTCTCAACGGAATCCGGCACAACCCCGCCGCAGAACGGCGCATGGCTGATCAAGAATTCCTGGGCCAATTTCGATCTTATGTATAAAAACTATGGAGATCGTCTTATCGAAGTGCTGAATGCGGCAAAAGGCACCCCGGATGAGCTCGCATATGACCGCTACTACAACTATGGCATAAAAGATGCGCAGGGCCATGGGACCGGATATTTCTGGCTGAGTTACTATGATCACAGCATTACTGCCATCTCTGCACTTGATGCGGATGATGCGGCAGATGGATTTGACTACGATCACATCTATCAGTACGACCATTCCCTGCCGATGTCCTTCAGTCTGATTTCGCTTCCGACCAATAACGCAGATACCAGAGTTGCCAATGTGTTTACGGCAGAACAGGACGAAACCTTATATGCGGTATCCGTCCAGACGCCGCAGCCCAACTGCAAGGTTGAACTGCAGGTATTCCAGCTGGAGGATGAAGAAATCACAGATCCGACCACCGGAACCCTGATGACTACCATGACACTGGAGGTTCCGGAAAAAGGCTTTCAGACCATCGATCTGATCAAGCCGATTTCCCTTTCCAACGGAAGCCGGTTTGCGATTGTGGAAAAGGTCACATCTTCAAACAACATTTCCTGGCTCAAC
>JAFWJY010000262.1 GCA_017514525.1 Solobacterium sp.
CCTTATTAAAGAGGATATCAATAATGAAGTAGTCAATGTAGGAAGCGGAGAAGGTACCAGTCTGCAGGAAATCATTGACCATGTCGAAAAAGCGACTGGGAAACAGATACCAATCGTACATCGCAGTTCCGATGTACCGACAATTCAGTCTATCGTACTTGATATTCACAAACTGAAACAGCTGACCGGATATCAGCCGACGATTGGTCTGGAAGAAGGAATACAAAAAGAAACAGAACGGATTAAAAAGGAGTTAAGACTATGAAATTCTTAGTTACTGGTGGTGCAGGATTTATTGGCGGGAACTTTGCCCATCTGATGGTGAATGAATATCCGGATGATGAAATTGTTGTTTTGGACGCATTAACTTATGCGGGAAATCTCGAAACCCTGGAACCGGTTATGGATAAACCAAACTTCAAGTTTGTCAAAGGTGATATTACAGACCGCGATTTCATTGATGACCTGTTTGCGAAGGAACACTTTGATATGGTGGTTAACTTTGCGGCAGAATCTCATGTGGATCGTTCGATTGAAGATCCGGGCATCTTCTTGCGTACCAATATCTTGGGTGTGCAGACTCTGATGGATGCGTGCCGAAAGTACGGCATAGAGCGCTATCATCAGGTCAGTACAGACGAAGTATATGGCGATCTTCCGCTAGACCGTCCAGACCTTTTATTCCACGAGGATACACCGATTCATACAAGCTCTCCATACAGTGTCTCAAAGGCAAGCGCAGATCTTCTGGTACTGGCCTACCATCGGACATTTGGCTTACCGGTAACGATCAGCCGCTGTTCTAATAACTATGGCCCGTATCATTTTCCAGAGAAGCTGATTCCGTTAGTTATTTCCAGAGCACTGGCGGAAGAACCGATTCCGGTTTATGGCGAAGGTGCCAATGTTCGTGACTGGCTGTATGTAAGAGATCATTGCACTGCCATTGACCTGATTCTGCGAAAGGGCAGAGATGGGGAGATCTATAACATTGGTGGTCATAATGAAGTATCCAACCTCGAAGTAGTGAAAACGATATTGAAGGCACTGAATAAACCGGAATCTCTGATTCATTTTGTCAAAGATCGCCCAGGCCATGATCTGCGCTATGCGATGGATCCGACCAAAATCGAAACCGAACTTGGCTGGGAACCGGAATATCGGTTTGAAACAGGTATTCAGAAAACGATTGAATGGTATCTTGCCAACCGCCCGTGGTGGGAACATATCGTAAATGGCGAATACCAGAACTACTACGCCAAGATGTATAAGGACAGACAGTAAGTATGGGACCGGATGTAATCGTTGTAGGAGCCGGGTTTGCGGGTTGCGTTACAGCACGGATCCTTGCGGATGCAGGGGCACAGGTATTAATCCTGGAACGCAGAAATCATATTGGTGGAAATGCGTATGACTGGCTCGATGAAAATGGTGTTATGCGCCATGAGTATGGCCCACATATTTTCCATACCAATTCTGAGAAGGCAATAGATTTTTTATCTCGGTTTACGGAATGGTATGACTATGAACATAAAGTATTAGGTTATATCGAGGGAAAACTTGTCCCAATTCCTTTTAATCTGCATTCGATTGAGATGCTGTTTCCAAAAGAAAAAGCAGAACATCTCAAAGAAGTGCTGATCAATGTCTATGGAATGGGAAATAAGATTCCCATTCTGGAACTGCGCAAAAGCGACGATCCTATGATTCAGGAGCTGGCAGAGTATATTTTTGAACATGTTTTCAAGTATTACACGATGAAGCAGTGGGGGTATACCGCTGAAGAAATTGATCCGGCTGTAACCGGCAGAGTTCCGGTATCTATTTCCTATGATGACCGGTATTTCCAGGATCGCTTCCAGAAAATGCCAAAAGGTGGATTTACGAAGCTCTTTGAAAATATGCTGGAACATGAAAACATCATGGTTCAGCTGGAAACGGAAGCGATGAATCACATTCACATCAATACCGATACTGGTCTTGTACAGTACAAAGGCGCTCGTTTTACGAAACCGATCATCTATACCGGTCTTGTCGATCAGCTGCTGGACTATGTGAATGGCGATCTCCCGTACCGCAGCCTCGAATTCAATGTCAGAACTGAGTATGGAGAAGTACAGCCTGTCACGACAGTGAATTATCCAACGCCGGCAAATGAACACCTGTATACCCGTATTACAGAGTACAAGCATATGATGGAGAACCCGCCCCAAGAACGTTCAACGGTGGCAGTAGAACTTCCATATGCCTATGATCGCAATGCCGCAAAAGGCAACGTTCCGTATTATCCGGTGTTTACAGATGAAAGCAAAAAGAGCTATCAGGCATATGTTGATTTACTGAAGGACATTCCAAACGTGTATTTGTTAGGACGGCTGGCGGAGTATAAGTATTACAACATGGATGCCATTGTTGAAGCGGCAATCAACTTCAGCTATCAGTTTCTGGAGAAGAAATGAAACGTACGATAAGAGTCGCTTTTGCGGATCAGTTTCGCGGCTTTGACCCGCATCACAATGAATATCTGCCATTATTGGAAAAGCATTACGATGTTATTGTCACAGATGAAAATCCGGAATACCTGATTTATTCGGTATTTGGCACCGATCATCTGAACTATGACTGTGTTCGTATTTTCTATACCGGCGAATGCATGACGCCAAACTTCAATGAATGTGATTATGCGGTGGGGTTTGATCGCCTGGACTTTGGTGACCGGTATATCCGATTTCCATACTATGTGTACCATGGCTATGAAACCGAATATCTGTCTTTAGAACAACGGAAACCATTCACCAAAGAAGATCTTGCGGCGAAAGAAGGGTTCTGCAGTTTCGTGGTGTCCAACTGTTTCGCACAGGATAAACGAACGGAACTGTTTTATAAGATGAGTGAGTATCAGCCCGTTGCCAGTGGTGGACGTTATCTCAACAACATCGGCGGGGCAGTGAAAGACAAACTGGAATTTACAAAAAAGTACAAGTTTGCGATTGCCTGTGAAAATTCCTGTTACCCAGGCTATACGACAGAGAAAATCGTTGATGCGTTTGCGGGATATGCTATACCGATCTATTATGGCGATCCGACTGCAGCAGAAGACTTCAATCCAAAAACTTTTATCAACTGCGCAGATTACGAATCGTTTGATGCGGTATTGGAACGGGTAAAAGAAATTGCTCAGAATGATGAACTGTATCTTTCGATGATCAATGAGCCGCCGGTAAAAAACTGGCTGGATCCGGATGCGTTTGAAAAGTATCTGTGCTACATCATTGACCAGCCCTACGAGAAGGCGTTCCGCCGTCCGGTATCCATGTATACGAAAGCCAGCGATGAGATGATCAGGCGGCACCAGTTCTTTGAGAAATATCTCTATCGTTACTATAAGATGGGAAAAAATCAGCTGACACGCATGTCAAACGGAACGTTTCTTTCCTCAAAACGCACCAAATAACAGGACAACCGGTCATACCAACCAATACTCATGGATGGTATAATGAGACCGGTTTTTATTATGGATAAAAAGATTTTTAAAAATTATTTTTATAACATACTGTATCAGCTGGTTAAGATCGTACTTCCACTGATTGTAGCTCCCTATACCGCAACCCATATCGGGCTGACACCGCTGGGTACGTATAACTATGCCGGATCGATCATGAACTGGTTTATTCTGTTTGGCATTCTGGGCGTAAATACCTATGGAAACCGCCAGATTGCCAAAGTGCGGGATGACAAAGACCTTCGCAACAAGACCTTCTTTGAGATTTTTTCCATGCAGGTCTGCAATATGCTCATTGCGATGGCTGCGTATTATGTTTTCATTCGTTTTGCCATCCGGGAAAACCGTTTCTATTACTACCTGACCGGATTAACCATGTTGGCTTCCATGCTGGATATTACCTGGTTTTTCTATGGAGTGGAAGACTTCAAAAAAGCCAGCATCCGCAACATCATAGTGAAATGTCTTGGCGTGGGACTGATCATGACATTATGCAAAAAGCCGGAGGATCTCTGGCTGTATATTCTGATCAATGTCGGCTCAGAACTGGTAGGGCAGGCCATTATGTTTGTGCAGCTGCGGCAGTATCTGACCTTCAAACCGATTTCCCTGAAAGAGGCTTATCATAATCATTTCCGTGCCACGTTCCAGCTGTTTGTGCCGACGATTGCGATCTCGGTCTATACCATGCTGGATCAGACCATGGTTGGAGCTCTGTACAACAAGGATCATGTACAGCTGTATCTGACCTCCATGAATATCGTAAAGATGTTCCTGATGTTAATAACGAGTATTGGTTCGGTAATGCTGCCTAGAGTAACGAATGTTTATTATAACGATGAGGATGGCGCTAAAAAGGCAGAGGCCTATATCGGCACAACGATGAAGATTTCTATGCTGCTGGCACTTCCAATGTGTTTTGGCATGATGTCGATTGCCCGTTCCTTTATGGCCTGGTATATTCCGGTATGGCCAGATCTTCCATACCTCATCATGATGGGATGTCCTGTTATCATTCTTATTTCCATGTCCAATGTGACGGGTATTCAGTACATGGTTCCAACCGGCATGTACAACCAGTACAGCGCTTCGGTCATTGCCGGCTCCTGTGTGAACTTTCTGATCAACCTGTTTCTCATACCGCGCTATGGCGCTTATGGAGCGATTGTAGCCAGTGTGATTGCGGAATCCACAGTAACTGGTATTCAGCTGTTTCTGATCCGGGATAAAGTGAAATTTGGCTTCTTTCATAAGTCCTACTTTGTCTACGCTATAGGTACAGCATTCATGGCAGCTGCGGTTGTATTCCTTACCACCATTCTTCCGGTTGGAACGTTCTATACACTGATAGAAGTAGCGGTAGGAATGCTTGTGTATGCAGCGGTTCTGCTTATTACAAGAGAAGAGCTGGTCATGAACGTATTAACTGCTCTGAAGCGCCGGAATGGAGAATCGCATGCCTGAGATTTCTGTAGTTGTCCCGGTTTATAACGTGGCAGAGTATCTGCC
>JAFWJY010000263.1 GCA_017514525.1 Solobacterium sp.
GATCGTATTGTAGATGTGCTTGATGACCGCAAGAACCGCAGGAATGTTGTTCTGCATGTTCGGTACTTCCACATAAGAGATCGCTCCGCCCGGGGACAGGTGCTGGAACTTTGCCTCCTGGGAAAGCTTGTCAAAGGCATTGATCTCTTCGGTTACATGAATGTGGTAGCTGTTGGTGATGTAGTTGCGGTCCGTGACATTCGGAATAATGCCGAAGCGTTCCTGCAGGCACTTGGCAAACTTGTAGGTCGTGCTCTCGATTGGTGTTCCGTATACCGAGAAATCGATATTGCTTTCAGCCTTCCACTTCTTGCACGCATCATTCATATGCTGCATGACCGCAAGACCAAATTCTCTGCCTTCCTCACTCGTGTGGGACTTGTTCAGCATGTAATAAACACATTCCGCAAGACCCGCATAGCCAAGGCTGATCGTGGAATAGCCGTCATAAAGCAGTTTGTCAATGACTTCACCCTTTTCCAGACGGGCGATCGCACCATTCTGCCAGAGAATCGGAGCGACATCGCTCGGTGTTCCCTTAAGTCGGTTGTGACGGATCAGAAGCGCTCTGTGGCAGAGTTCGAGACGGTCATCGAAGATCTTCCAGAAGCTGTCCATATCTTTTCCGGAAGAACATGCGATGTCAACCAGGTTGAGTGTTACGACACCCTGGTTGAAGCGGCCGTAATAACGGTGCTTGCCTTCCTGGTAATCCTTGGCATTGGCAATATTGCCGACGCCGACATCCGTAAAGCGGTCCGGTGTCAGGAAGGAACGGCAGCCCATGCACGGATAGATATCCCCTTTGAGCTCCTTCATGATCTTGGCGGAGATGTAGTCCGGAACCATGCGCTTTGCGGTGCATTCCGCAGCCAGCTTCGTCAGATAGTAATACTTGGAATCCTCATGAATGTTGTCTTCATCGAGGGTGTAGATCAGTTTCGGGAATGCCGGGGTGATATAGACGCCCTTTTCATTCTTGACGCCCTTCATGCGCTGTCTCAGCATTTCTTCAATGATGAGTGCAAGGTCATCCCGGGTCTGGCCTTCCGGTACTTCATCCAGATACATATAGACTGTGACAAACGGTGCCTGACCATTGGTGGTCATCAGTGTGATGATCTGGTACTGAATCGTCTGTACGCCGGTCTGGATTTCCTTGCGGACACGTTCTTCCGCAATCTTGTTGATGCGGTCGCTGTCGACATCAATACCGGCAGACGCAAGTTCTTCTGCGACGGCACGGCGGAGCTTCTGACGGGAGACCTCAACAAACGGTGCCAGATGTGCAAGGGTAATGGTCTGGCCCCCGTACTGGTTGGAAGCTACCTGAGCGATGATCTGGGTTGCGATGTTGCAGGCAGTCGCAAAGCTGTGCGGTTTATCAATTGCTGTCTCACTGATGACGGTGCCGTTCTGCAGCATGTCATCCAGGTTGACGAGGCAGCAGTTGTACATCGGCTGGGCAAAGTAGTCGGCGTCATGGAAGTGGATCACGCCCTTCTCATGGGCATCGATGATATCCTGCGGAAGCAGAAAACGTCTGGTGATATCCTTGGAAACCTCACCCGCCATATAGTCGCGCTGGGTGCTGTTCACCGTCGGATTCTTATTGGAATTCTCCTGTTTGGCTTCTTCGTTATAACGGCCGATCAGGGAAAGGATCTGCTTGTCGGTTGTGTTGGCCTTACGGACAAGGGCACGTTCATACCGGTATGTTATATAGTTATGCGCCAGCTGGAAGGCCTTTTCCGCCATGATCTCCGTCTCGACCATATCCTGGATCTCTTCGACCGCAAGCGCACGGTTCATCTTATTGCATTCATCAATGACACGCTGGGTAATTGCCTTGATCTGGCTTTCATCTACCTGTGCGCTCTCAACGGTTGCCGCATTTGCCTTGCGGACCGCATTTTCAATCTTTTCGGCATTGAATATGACTTCTTCGCCGCTTCTTTTAATTACATTCATACATTTTCCCTTCTCTGCAGTTCATCGGATTCCAGAGTAGTTGGACTTCCAACTATTCTCATCTGCAGTATGATTATACCTGCCCGAAACCAAAACGCAAGCACTCTGCCCGTTATAATTCATGAAAGTTTTTTCCTGCCCGGAATCCCTATGTTTTTTTGTGTATTTCACCTTTGAAATGAACCCTTTACCTATGCTGAATGATGTAAAGAATCCCTGTTTTCTGCATCTTCTGCGTACATCGGGCTATTCGGTATTTCTGTGTTTCCCTGTTCGTAAGAAAAAGGGAGCGCTCACTCTACTCTTAGTATGGTTTGCGGATTTCCCTTTCGTTTCAAACATTTGATTGTTTGTAATGGATTTTCAGCTGACAGCCCTTAGCGGGGTTTTGGTTTCGCAGAAGGATTCCGGAACATGAATGCACGAACAATATCGATACCGATTTTATATGGCAGAGGCCTCAGTGCCTTATCTGCTTCCTTCAGTTTTTCCCGGATCGGCAGACTCTGCGGGCAGTGCTGTTCACATTTTCCGCACTGAATGCATTGTGTCGCAAAAGCAGGTTCTTTCGTAAGACCGACTGTCTGGGCAAACTGAAATCTTCCCTGACTTTTGGACTCGGTATACATCGCATTGTAACAGCGGAAGATACCCGGAATATCAACCCCTTTCGGACACGGCATGCAGTAACGGCAGCCGGTGCATCCGACTTTTTCTTTTTCCCGGATCTTTTCCTTAACGACTTCCAGCACTGCAAAGTCATCCGGTGTTAGACTTCCCTCCGGTGTTTCCGAAGCCGTGCGGCAGTTTTCCAGAACCATCTCTTCCGAGTTCATGCCGGAAAGAACAACCGTCACTTCCGGCTGATTGTAAAGCCAGCGCAGACCCCATTCTGCCGGACTCCAGTTATGCTCACTCGCTTCCATGGCTTTCTTCGCTCCTTCCGGCAGCATATTCACGAGCTTTCCGCCTCGCAGCGGCTCCATGATCACAACCGGAATTCCTTTTTCATAAGCTGCTTTGAGACCATCTTTCCCGGCCTGTGTCACTTCATCCAGATAGTTATACTGAATCTGGCAGATATCCCAGTCGTAGTCATTCAGCACTTTCAGGAAGTTTTCGGTATTGCCATGATAGGAAAATCCGATATTCCGGATCGCCCCGGATGCTTTCTTCTCTTTGATCCAGTCCAGAATTCCGACTGCCTTCAGTTTTTCCCACATCGCAACATCGGTTACGTGATGCATCAGATAATAATCCACATGGTCCGTACGCAAACGGGCAAGCTCTTCATTAAAGTACCGGTCAATCGCAGCTGCACTGGAAATCAGATACTGCGGCAGCTTTGTCGCAATGTTGATTTTGTCCCGGATATGATTGCGTTCAAAGATTTCACCGATCGCAGCTTCACTCCCCGGATATACATAAGCGGTATCAAAATAATTCACGCCATTGTTGTATGCGGCCATGATTTCACGTTCCGCTTTGTCGACATCAATTGCATTTCCCTTTTTGGTAAACCGCATGCATCCAAATCCGAGGATGGACAGCCTGTTTCTATTTTTATCTGTTCTGTATTGCATTGCTTTTCTCCATCATTCGGTGATCAGAATACCATCCCATACGATGTGCACCTATTGTTATGCCCGAAACCAGTATCGCCAGTATTTCAATTCTGCCTGGACTGTTCCTGTCATAAAACAAGATGTTCTCATTTCTTACAGAGCCCGGTTCAAACAGATCCATGCATTACAAATTTTTCATGGTTTCCGCAAATTCGTTCAGATACCGTTCTTCTTCCGCAGCCACAAGAGGTTTATACTGCTCAAGTTCAGCACCGGAAAGAACACGTGAACAGATCCAGTCCAGCTGCGATACTGCTTTCTCACTCTTTAACACAGCCTGAGAATACTCCGGTCCTGCCAGCAGCAGTTTCAGGGAATCTTCCCTGCTCAGCATTCCGCTTGTGATAACGCCCATCGTATCAAAGATCGTATCATTCGCAATCGGACCGACAATGACATCCGCATCCGGATACAGATCGGGCATGCGGTTCCGATTGCTGTAGATATAATCAAACC